>DATCXG010000577.1:0-31817 GCA_036565945.1 Gemmatimonadaceae bacterium | reverse complement strand
GAACTGACAGGGAGCAGGACCTGCCTCTGGGAAGAGGTCCCGCCCCCGAGGTAGTTCCTGAACCCTGAACCCTGCCCCCTGAACCCCGTAGTCAGCATCCCGTTCGCACGCTGGTCCAGCGCACGCGCCACCGGGCGTCGGGGCTCCTCTCCAGGAGAGCGTAGGCGCTGGTCTCGAAGCCCTCGCGCAACAGCACGAGCGCTACCCGCTCAGGACTCGGCAGCCTCACCGCGGCCAGGACCTCGGTCGTCACCAGCGCTTCTTCGGTACCCGCCGAGCGATCGTGGTACACGACATCGTAACGGCGATCAGCGCCGCGCTGCTCGGCTATCAGAAAAGTGTGCTCCTCGAGCGGCATCGCCTCCTGATTGAGATTGCGCACCACGTCGGCGGCGATCGCCGCGACGCCAGCGGCGGACGTGAACCGGTATGCGTTGCGTACCGAGAACGGGATCCCGCGGAAGACATTAGTGGAATCGATCGGCAGCGCGGATACCAGACGAGTGATGTCGGCCGCGAGCCGCGCGGAATCGAGCGACGCCAGCCCCTCGATCGAATCGAGGGCGACTGGCGCGATGCGACCTGGCAGGAACGCCACGCTCCAGCCGGCCGCAACGCTATCGCCAGCCAGTGCGAGCCTGGCGGCGGGCCATTCCATGCACCTACCCGCGCGCCATGGCCGGCCAGCCACCGAGGCCACGCGTGCCGAACCCACGCCACCTGCGTGCCCATAGAGGTCGACGTCGGCGTTCCGAACCGCGGTAAGGTCGAAGCTCACGGAATCGGGGAGTATGCTGTCGCCGTACTGAGGAAAGACGACATACGCACTGTTGGGGGCGTCGCCGCGAACCAGCATCACCGGACCCGCGGCCGCGTCCCACGCCGGCGGTGCGGGAGGCGCAGGCGGAGGCCCAGTCATTGGACCGGCCGCCCCCCGCAATGATGCACCAGCGGTGTCCGCTGGTACCGCCGTGCGCGACCGCTCGCATGAGACGAGCAGGACGCTGAGCACGATGACGTGCAACGCAGCTCGAGTCCGTCGTCGACTGCGGCCGATATCGGACGTGGGCAAGCGCCGCCGGAAAAGGCAGGGGCCGGAGTGAAGGGAGTGCATCGGAGCAATCTTTACCACCACTGCCACGTGCGTCAACGCACGGGCTACCGAGGCGGCAGGAACTCTCGCACGAGATCCCAGTGCCACGCCGCGCGCCGTGCGCCTGTTCGCGGGTCCTTCAGCGGCTTGAACTGCAGGCGTTGCTCGGGAAGCCCCACCTCGCGTCCGTACTCCAGAAGGAGCGCGCGATCGGTGGAAACCAGGTGCGCCATGGGTTCACCGCGCCAGACGTGGCGGTGCAGCCAGAGCCCACCGTCCATGGCGTGGATCATCCCTTCCCGGCGTCGGGTGAATTCCAGGTAGCGAACAGCGCTGCCTCGTTCCTCCTCGCACTCCGGTGCTCTACGCGATGCAGTACCGCTCACCCATTACTCGCACGCGATCGTCCCCTCCGAAACCGCTGGCGCAAAACTCCCGACTCCGCCCACGAACATGGCACAGACGAGGGGCGAAGCGCTCGGATGCGATGACTTGGCCGACCAGCCACTAGCAGTGGCTACACCGAAGGTGATCACCACCCCCGAGGACGGAGTGAAGTCCAATTTCGTGATATCGTCCGTGTACATGTCGTAGGAGTAATAATATCCCTCCTCAGCGGTGGCCAAGTTACGCAGATCGGATCGCATCGAGGCCGCGTATGCCTTTCCCTTCGTGTTCGAGAACTTCGGAATCGCGATCGATGCCAGGATGCCGATGATGACCACGACGATCAATAGCTCGATCAGCGTGAAGCCAGCTTGTCGCGATCGGCGCATGGGATGATCCCCAGTCTGAAGGTGATTGCGGCCCCACCAATGCTCCGGCCACAGTCCACCTTGCAAGGCAATGCCAGTGCCGCCCAGGCGCGCCAAGAGAAGTCGTTGACCTACAACGCATTACCGCTTTCGCTCTTCTCCGCTCGGTCATTCTGCCCGCTTGATTTGCAAGGCGTGTGGCACTCTGCAAGAACTACGGGGGGAACTACGGGGGGCAGGGTTCAGGGTTCAGGGGGCAGGAACTGCCTCGGGGTTGAGAGCTCCGCGCCAGGAGCCGTTCACTGCCCCCCGTCAGTTCCCTCACCTCCTGAACCCTGAACCCTGCCCCCCGTAGTTACGCAGCCGATGACGTTCTTCACGGTTGCTGGTGGCAGGGGTGGGGCGGCGCCGTAGTAGATCGCGCAGACAGCCGGGTCGCTGATGTAGGTGGCACGGGCCGACCAGCCCATACTATCAGCGCTCACCAGAGTAACCGTCACTCCGGGCGAGTTGGTGATGTCCAGGACCGTGGTATCGGAGGTGTAACCCCGGACCATGTTCCAGTAGTCCTCCTCTGACGCGGCCAGGTCGCGAAGGTCACTCACCATGGCCGCCGTGTGAGCCTTCAGCTTGTAGCGATGGAATCGCGGAATGGCGAACCCAACTAGCACGCCGATCACGAGGAGAACAGCGAGAAGCTCCACAAGCGAGAAAGCGAGACGGCGGCCCCCACGCGTGTCGCCCATCAGTGCTTCTTCGTGTCCAACCAGTTCTCTCCGGCACCCAGTTCCACCACCAGCGGTACTGACAGTTGGGCGGCGTTCTCCATCTCGTACTTCACCAGCGTGGTGATGTCTTCCAGCTCCTCCGGTGGCACCTCGAACACCAGCTCGTCGTGCCCCTGCAGGATCATCCTGGAGCGCGCCGAGCGCTCGCATAGGAGGTTGTGGATCCGGATCATGGCGATCTTGATGAGGTCAGCCGCAGAACCCTGGATGGGCGAGTTCGTGGCCGTGCGCTCGCCGAACTGGCGGATGTTGAAGTTCCGGTCCTTCAGCTCCGGGATATAGCGTCGCCGTCCGAAGATGGTCTGCACGTAGCCGTTCTCGCGCGCGAACTCCACCATCGAGTCCAGGTAAGCGCGAATACCGCGGAAGCGCTCGAAGTACTCATCGATGAACCGGCGCGCTTCGGAGTGTTCGATGCGCAGTTGCTGCGAGAGAGCACGCGGGCCCTGTCCGTAGATCGTGGCGAAGTTGATCGTCTTGGCCCGCGCGCGCATGTCGGCGGTCACTTCGGCCAGAGGCACGCCGAAGATGATCGACGCCGTCTGGCGGTGGATGTCACCACCCGCGCGGAAGGCCTGCACGAACGCCGGATCGTTCGACAGGTGCGCCAGCAGCCGCAGCTCGATCTGCGAGTAGTCAGCGGCGAGAAACAGCCACCCGGCACGTGGGATGAAGCCGCGACGGATGTCGCGGCCCAGCTCGCGGCGGATGGGAATGTTCTGCAGGTTAGGCTCGCTCGACGAGAGACGCCCCGTCGTGGCCACGGTCTGGTTGAAGGAGGTGTGAATGCGGTGCGTCTCCGGGTGAACCAGCGCCGGGAGCGCATCGAGATACGTGCTCTCGAGCTTCGCGAGCTCACGATACTCCATCAGCAGCTCGGGGAGCGTGTGTCCCTGATCGGCGAGCTCCTGCAGCACACTGGCGTCGGTGGATGGACCAGTGGCCGTCTTCTTGATGACCGGGAGCTGAAGCTTCTCGAAGAGCACGTGCCTGAGCTGCGGGTTGGAGTTGATGTTGAACTCCACACCAGCCTCCTGGTGGATCTTCCGCTCCACGCGCTCGCGCTCCTTGGTGAAGCGCTCCTTGAGCGAGGCGAACCACGCCATGTCTATCGCCACGCCCGTCCATTCCATCTCCGCCAGCACGTCCACCAGCGGCATCTCGATCTCCTGGAAGAGCGATGTGAGCGCATACGACTCGAGCTGCGGCTCGAAGAGAGCTCGCAGGCGGAGAGTCATGTCCCCGTCCTCGCACGAGTAGTCGCGCGCCGCGCTCACGGGGCACTCGTCGAACGGGACGGCGTTCCTCCCCTTGCCGCACAGCTCCTCGAACGATGTCATCTTGTGGTCGAGGAACTCGAGCGAGAGCACATCGAGTCCATGCGAGCGACGTCCGGGATCGAGTACGTAGCTCGCGATCATGGTATCGAAGTCGAGTCCGCGGAGCTCGACACCGGCACGCCTGAGTACCAGCAGATCGTACTTGGCGTTCTGCGCGGTCTTGGCCACGGTCGGGTCGGCGAGGAGGGCGCGGAGCGGTTCCAGCTCTGGTGAATCTATCGGCGGCAGGTTGTGCACCGGCTCCGAGCCCGATGTGCCAGCCAGAAGTCCGGCAGCTATCCCGACGGGTCCCGCCGCCGGCTTCCTGGCCTTCTTCTTCACGCTCTCCGTGGCCGGCTTCGCGCTCACCGCCTCGTCGCCGCCCCGCACGAGCCCACGGTCCTCGGGGGCATCGGTGGGCGCACGATCGCCAGGCGCGTCCGGGAGCAGCTCGCCCTGCTCGGGGACTCGCCGGCGGTGGCGCAACGGCAGGTAGTACGCCTCACCCGGCGCAACGGCAATGGAGATCCCTACGAGCGTGCAGCGCAGCGGGTCCACGAGCTGTGGGCTGAGCGCGTCGATGATCGTCTCCGTATCAACCGCGATATACGGCGCTTGCCTCGCGCGCTCGATCATCGCGTGCAACGCTGCCACGGTGTCTACCGTCACGTAGCGTGTCTGCTGTTCCTCCTTCTCGGGCTCCACCACCGCATGGTCGCGGGCCAGCCCGTGGAACTCGAGCTCGAAGAACAGATCCCTGAGCCGCGCGTGGTCCGGCTCTCGTACCGCGAGCCGCTCGAGGTCGAGCTCGACGGGGAGATCGTAATGAAATGTTACTAATTCCTTCGACAGTCGCGCCTCGGCTTCGTGTGCGATCAGCGCCTCGCGCGGGCGCTTCTTCTTGATCTCCGATGCATGGGCGATGATCTCCTCGAGAGAGCCGTACGTGGCCACGAGCTCACACGCCGTCTTGTCGCCGATGCCGCGCACGCCCGGTACGTTGTCCGACGAGTCGCCCACGAGCGCCAGGTAGTCGGTGACATGCTCCGGCGGGACACCGAGTCGGTCGGCGGCATTCTTCACACCCACCCACTTCTCGTCCACGCTTGCCGGTCCGCCGCGACCGGGGTTGAGCAGCCAGATGCTCGGGCTCACGAGCTGGTAGAAGTCCTTGTCGCCCGATACGACTACCACGTTCACGCCAGCGGCAGCACCCTTCCGCGCGAGTGTGCCGATCACGTCATCGGCTTCGTAGCCGTCCAGCGCGAGCACGGGGATGTTGAAGGCGGAGAGCAGCTCACCGATGCGTTCCATCCCGCGATCGAAGTCAGCCTGGAGCTCCTCGCCGAGTTTCTCGCGGGTGGCCTTGTACGCCGGATAGCGCTCGTGCCGGAACGAGAGCCCCGAGTCGTGCACCCAGCCCAGGTACTCGGGCTTGTGCGTCTCGAGCAGGCGCTGGAGGAAGTTCACGATCCCCCAGGCCGCTGAGGTGTTCTCGCCACGGCTCGTGGTGAGCGGGCGCGAGATGAGGGCGTAGAACGCGCGATAGATGAGCGCGTACCCGTCTATGAGGAAGAGGCGCGGCGAGGGCGGCGGGGTGATTTCCATGCATGAAAGTTCGCCCCACGCTGGGAAGGGCACCAGTGCGATGTGAGACATCCACCTCCACCGAACCGCGAGTCCCTCCCCCCTACCTCTCTCCCCGCCCCACCGCCAACAAAGCGAACACGCCTCACTCTCGCGAGAGTGAGGCGTGTTCGGGCGAACCAGGTCATGATGCATCAACGCTCAGCGCCCGCAATACGGGAGAGCGCAGCTACGTCGAATGGCCCGTCGTCCGGGAGGTGGTGGTGGTCAGCTAACCCGCTGCACGTTGGCTGCGTGTAGCCCCTTCTCGCCGTTCTGAATCTCGAACTCCACCTCCTGTCCTTCGGCAAGCGTCTTGAAGCCGTCCATGGTGATCGCGGAGAAATGCACGAAGACGTCCTCACCGCTCTCCTGTTCAATGAAACCGTACCCCTTGGCGTCATTGAACCATTTCACTTTCCCTCTGGCCATTCGAGCTGCCTCCTACGGGGTGAAACGGATCCTGCACTACGCTGTGCGGGGCAGGCCGTCGGCGGCCTGCGAGCGCCTATATAGGAGCAACTTGCTTTTTTGTCAAGAGAACATCATACGCCACAACAGGATACCACCAGCCACCGCGATCGCGATCCGCGCGTTGTCGTCCATCCACCCGCTCGGCCGCTCGGCCGCCGTCGCGAGCGACGCGGCCAGTACTCCCTCCACCAACGAGAGATGCGCCAGAGCCAGAGCCCCGCAGAGCGATACCACGAAACACGCCGCGCTACCGCGAACGGTCTTGCCGGTTCCGCCGCCTGGCCCACCGCGGCGGCCCAGTGCCCGCCCCACCAGCGCAGCAGCTGCATCGCCCGCCGAAACCGTCCACATACCGGCTATAGCCACGTCAGGCGGCGCCAGAGCCGCGAGACCAAGCATGGCCAGCACCAGCCAGGTAGCGCCCGACCACCGCGCCTGCTCGTGCTCACGGAGCAGCATGCCCACCGCCCGGCCGAACCGCTCGCGAGTGGCCGGATGCCACGCACGAGCCACCTCCACTACGAGCGCCAACACCGCCGCGGTGGCGAGCATGATCACGAGCGGTATGCGCGGGAGCCCAGCCGCGTAGGACACCGGCACGATCACAAAGAGCAGGTGGAGCGCCTTGCGCGCCACTTCCCTCCGTACGGAGAGGCCTGTCACGAGAACAGCATCATCGTGGAGCACACATCAATGTGGCCGTGAATGTGATCGTGCGCGCGCCAGGGCCCGCTCGAAATCGAGCTCGCTCCGCGGAGTCAGTCGCCACTGGTCGAAGGCGGCGTCGTCGGCCACGAAGACGAGTCGCACTCCATAGCTGTCGTACTCCCAGAGCTGCGCACTACCTCGCATACCTGTTTCCGGATAGCCCTCGCTCAGCACCCGGGTCGGCTCTCCCAGCGCCACGTAGACCTTCCCCTGGTCCGTGAGCCACCCGGGGCTACCCTCTCGACCGAAGCGACGATTCGCCACCTCGATGCGCTCGAAGTAATCGCGCAGATCCTCGTGCCCGGCAGTGCCCGGGGACGGATCACTTTCCTCCCAGAACTTCGTCCACGCAGCGGCGCGCTGCTCGGGCGCAGCCTCACTCAGTGTGCGCACCTGCTCCGGCGAGGCGTAGTAGCGAAGGCGGCTCAGCATCTCCTCGAACGACATGACGCCGAGCTCGCTCCCGAAGCTCACCAGCAAGGGTGCGGTAACCGTGTCGCCAGAGCCCACCAGCGAAGCCATCACGGCAAGACGCCCCACGCCGACTCGTGAAATCGGGAGACGCTCCACCGCCGTGGAGAGCGTGCCGTGCCACTGCAGCATCACCGTGTCGCGCAGAACCGCTCGCTGCCGCTCATCGAGCACCTCGAGCGAGACGCGAGCGGCCGGCGGCAGTCGGTAACCCTCGAGGTACACGAGCGCTAGCGAGTCCTGCCCGAATACAACCGTGGCGCGAGGGTTGGCGATGAGATCGGGGAGTGACTCCGCGTCCGTGCGCGGCTCAGCTCTGTAGACCAACACCGGGGACGACAGCGTCCCCCCACCGAAGCGGGGCACCACGAGAGCCGTTTCGAGCGACCCCGAACCAACACCTCCCTCGTCGCGCACAGTGAGCCACAACTTGTACGCACCAGGCGCGACGCGCACGAATCGCTGGAACACGACGCCCGACTCGATTGCCGTGGTCTCTCGGGGCGTGCCCACGCGCACGGTCTCGCGCGACTCGGCGCGCACTACGACGGAGTCGCTCTCCGCGAGCCTGAGCTCGACGAGCACCGCGTAGCCGGCCCGCTGCACCGGCCCATCGGCGCGAAAGCTGAGCGACCGGTTGGCCAGGGAGATCGTCACGAGAGCCAGCGTGCTGTCGGGAGAGCCACCGCCAAGGTAGCGCACGTCGCCTATGAAGCCGAGCGACCCTCTCGACACGAGCAACCCAGCATCACCATAGACGCCCGAGGGATCGAGCGTGCGGATATCTCCGGGCGCCGGAGTGCCAGGCGTCGACCCGCCGCCAGCCGGGCCTCCGGAGCGCGGCCGTGGCGAACAGCCCCACACACACGAGACAGCGACTCCGGCAATGGCCGCGACGCCGATGAGGCGATGCGCTACCAATCCGAACCGCGGGAGAGCGGGAAGAGGCCGGTGAATCTGTATGTGACGTGTCGGGCCACGGCGACAACTTCCGCCAGCTTGCCCACTCCTCCGATGATCGTTAGCTTCGGCCCCGTGAATCGCGAAAACCTCTCCGGAACCACACTCGCCGGGTACACACTTCACGATATGGTTGGTGAGGGGGGAACGGCAGTAGTATATCGCGCCAATCACCCCGAGCACGGAACCGTAGCGGTCAAGGTCTTGCGAGAGAAGTTGCGCAACGACCAGACAGCCATCGCGCGCTTTCTGCGCGAGGCGACGTACGGCACGCGCGTAACCCACCCCAACGTCATCCGCACCATCGAGATAGGTGAGGCGCGCCCCGGGCTGCACTTCCTGGCCACCGAGTGGGCACCGGGAGAGCTGCTCGAGAAGTACGCCAAAAGTAACGCGCCGCTCCCGGCCGCGGAGGCTGCCGACATCGTCTACCAGATCGCGGACGCTGTGCACGCCGCACACGTTGCCGGAATCATTCATCGCGATCTCAAGCCCGACAACCTGATGTACGATCCCACCACGAAGCGGGTGAAACTGCTCGACTTCGGGATCGCGGCGCAAGCCGACCTCGCCCCCGAGGAGAGGCTCACGCGCGCGGGCTTCTTCGTGGGCACCCTCATGTACGTGGCACCCGAGGCGCTATCGGGCCAGCTCGTCACGTCGGCCGCGGACCAGTACAGTCTGGCCACCATCGCGTACTTCCTGCTCTCGGGATCGCTGCCCTACCTGGCACGATCCCAACGCGAGATGTTCACCCAGCTCCTCTCGCAGCCGCCTATCCCGCTGTCCACAGCGCGCAAGGGATGGGTGATCGGGCCCGCCGTGGAGGCTGTCGTGATGAAAGGACTCTCGCGCGACCCCGCCCAGCGATACGCTGACGCACTCACCTTCGCGCGAGAGCTGCGCACCGCGGTAGAGACACCACTCCCCGCACCGCGCCCCGACGGTCTGCTGGCTCGCGTGAAGTCGCTGTTACGCCGGGGCGCCGAGTAGCACTGTCGGCGCCGGTATCAATGGGCGCCGACTGGCCGTTGCCGCTTCGTGGTGGCTGTCCCTTCTTCAGCGATTGACCCATCGTCGGAATCCACGGGAATCCACACAGTGAACGCCGCTCCTTTCCCCAGATCGCTTACCACGGTGATATCGCCGCCGATGAGACGGGCCAGGCGTCGGGAAATGGGTAGACCCAGTCCCGTGCCGCGCTGCGCCGAGTCACTGCGCGGGCCCGCGTTTATCTGCTCGAACTCATCAAAAATACGCTCGTGATCGGCGGGCGCGATGCCGATTCCGCTGTCCGCCACCTGCAGTGCAATCCAGGTCCCCTGCCGGGCGAAGGCGGGCAGACCGCTCGTCCGACTCTCGGCGACCGCTGGAGAGAGAGAGAACATCTGCGGCCGCTCCTCCCGGTTCGCTACCAGACTGGCACGGATCGCGATCCCGCCACCACCGACGGGGGTGAACTTGATCGCGTTGCCCAGGAGATTCAGCATGATCTGCCGAAGATGCATCGGATCGGTGTGGACTCTCGGCAGCGCGCCGCTCGCGGCAATCGAGAGGCTGAGATGCCGCTCGTTCACCAGAGCCTCTACCTCGCTCGCCACATCCAGCACGAAGGCGCGCAGGTCGAGCAGCTCCACGTGCATCTCCAGCCGCCCCGCTGCCATCTTCGCCAGGTCGAGGATCTGGTCCACCAGCTGCCTCAGATAGCTCGCCGACGAGGCAATCCGATCGACAGGCTGGATCTGGCGTTGGCCCAACTCCCCGTATACTCCATCGTGCAGCAGCTCCACGAAACCCACTATGGCATTCAGCGGAGTCCGGAGCTCGTGCGAGACATTGGCCAGAAACTCGCTCTTCACGCGGTTGGCGCGCAGGAGCTCCGTCGAGAGGCGCTCGAGCTCAGTCGAGCGCTCCGCCAAGCGCTGGTTCTGATGATGCTCGTGCAGTAGCACGACGATCAGCGATACGAGCGTGGCCAGTCCGATCGCCCAGAGAAGGAAGCGCACGTCCGCATAGGTGGACGGCTGCTCGACTACCAGCTTCCACTGGTCGCCGCCGGGGACGGATATACTGGCCGAAGAGCTGTTCACCAGCCGGCTCGAATGTGCACGCGACGGCGCCCGCACCGCTATGGTATCGGACCCTGTGGTGATCACCAGGCGGCTGTCTATGCCGTGACGACCACGCCCGATGCGCTCGAGGATCGCCGGCGCCGTCACGGTACCCCCCACGAATCCTCGGAAGCTGTTCTCCACGTAGATCGGCTCGAGCAGTACCAGCCCGCGCTCGCCAGTGAGGAGCGGGCCCGGCGACGACGTCTCTGTCCGCCGTGAACGCCGAGCATCGCGCGCGAGGTCAGCGAGCGCGAAGATACGGGCCGTGTCCACAGCCAACCCAGTCGGAAGCGGATCGCTCCGCCGCCCGAACAGGTGCTGACCCGTGATGCGACCGGCGGTATCGGTGATAAAGATCCGGCGGAACGCGGGAGCATACTCGCTCAACGACGTTACCAGCAACTTGAAATGCGCGGGATTGGGCCCGTGCGTGGTATCGAGATACAGACCGCGCATGGCCTGCAGTCCCTCCGCGTGGACCGCGAGGAACCCCTCAACCAGAGCCCCTGACTGCAGGGCCTCGATCTCCACTCTGTTGCGGTTCGATTCCGCGATCGTACGATCAACCGCGAACAGGCCGGCCAGGGCAAAGAGAAGGGCGATCGCCAACGCAATTGATGCGGGACGGAGTCGCGAACGCGGGTACGATGACTGCACAGTTCCCCGGGTTGTTGTGGCGCATGCTCCAGGCAGATGGCGCTCGATTGACGCCGCCGTCGCCTATGGGTAACCTACCGCCATGACCGAGCACAACCGCCTTCTGAAGCTACTAGCCACTCGTTCGGTGCGGCGTGGACATTTCACCCTCGCATCCGGGCGGCAATCCACACTTTACATCGACGCGCGGCTCACGACAATGAGCCCCGAGGGACTGGCCACCATCGGCCCTCTGGGCGTCAACGCCCTGGCCGGAAGCGGTTGGGACGTACAGGCCATCGGAGGACTCACTCTCGGAGCCGACCCGATCTCCTACGCCATCAGCTACGCCAGCGCCTCCGGCGCGCGAGCGCTGCGCGCCTTCACCGTGCGCAAGCAGGCCAAGGAGCACGGCACTGGAAAGCTCATCGAGGGGCCTTTCCAGTCCGGCGATCGCGTGGCGATAATCGAGGACGTGATCACCACCGGCGGCTCCGCCCTCAGGGCCGCGGACGCCGTGCGCAACGCCGGCGGCATCGTGGCCGGCGTGCTGGCGTTGGTGGACCGAGAGGAGGGCGGGCGAGAGGCGATCGAGGCCACCGGGACCCCCGTTCTGGTGCTGGCCCGTGCCACCGAGATAGTCGCGCTCCTCTCAGAGCCCCCTCTCGGCGGCGACTCCTAGAAACGACCGGGCCTGGAAAGCCCGCCGAGGCTGCAGCGCGGACTGCGTGCCCCTTTACCGACGACTCCGAGAAACGACTGGCTCGCGAATTCGTCATGGGTGTGCCGGGTACCGACGTCGTGCGCCGGAAACGCGCCGGACGCACACCCACCGAGGAATCGCTGTGCCAGCTCAAAGTACCGCCGCGCGGTCGTCGCTCGCTCAATACTCTCCACCCAGCTTCCAGTCCCCGCCGTCCCCACTCCGAGGGCCGAGCACCGGCAGAGGGACGCCCACGCGTGCCCTGGAGGTAGCCGACGAGGAGCGCCAGAAGGACCTCGTCACCTTTCAGCGAGGCGCCAGACGCCGAAGGGTAACGGTACTGGTCGTTGGGCTGGCGCTCTACATTGCGGTCCTGCTGGGAGCCGTCTCGGCTCCGTTCTGGCTGATCGTGGCAGGAGCCGCGCTCGCGCTGTCGGCCAATGAGACACTCACCTACTTCGCCAACCAGCCCCGCTCATATAGCCGGTGGTTCAGGTATGTCTTCGCGCTCTTCGACGTGGTGCTGGCCAGCGTTCTGGTACTGGCATTCGGTCACGGCGCCCTGATCGCGGTGTACTTCGCCGTGATCATTCCGTGCTCATTCGACCACGGGCAGCGACTTGGCAGATTCACCGTGGGCAGCGCGGCGCTGGGATACGCGCTCGCCGCGTGGGGATACCAGCAATTCCATCCCGGACCCATCGGGGACAGGGGCGGCGTTGTCGATATCGCGATTGGCGTCGGGATCCTGCTCGTCGTTTCGTGGCTCATCGTCCCCATAGCGACCGGGCTCGCCGCCCGCGTTCGTGACACACGTGACTGCATCGCAGAGGCCGAACACGGCAATCTCCTCGTCCGAGCGCCGGCGCGGTACTGCGACGAGCTCGGGTTTCTCGAGCGTAGCTTCAACCGGATGCTCGAGGAGCTCGGTGGCATCATCGGCACCGTGCAACGCGAGGCCGACGAGGTGGCAGCGCTGTCGGCGCAGTTGGCCTCGGCCACCCAGGGGCTGAACAGCGCCGGTATCCAGTTCACCCAGACCACGCGTTCGCTCTCGAGCGAGCTGGAGAAACAGCGTGGATATACGGAAGCGGGCACCGCCGAGACAGCCGGCGCGCACGCGGCGGCCGAAGCGATCCGCGACCGCGCCGAGCAGATGGAGACCAACGCACGATCGCTGGTGCAGGCCGCCGTATCGAGCCAGAGTGCAATCTCGCGCGCGGCTCAGACCCTCGTGACCATCGGCACCGACGTGCGCGATACGGCCGCCACGGCGGTCACTCTGGGCGACGCATCGGCGCGAGTGGGCGAGTTCGTGACCACCATCTCCCGCATCGCGCGGCAGACGAACCTGCTAGCGCTGAACGCCGCGATCGAGGCGGCCCGCGCCGGCGATCAGGGAAAGGGATTCGGCGTGGTCGCGGAGCAGGTTCGACAGCTGGCAGAGGAGAGCGGTCTGGCGGCCAAGGAGATCGCCGGTACTATCGGGACTCTCCGCGAGAATATCACCAACGTGGTAGACGCCATGACCGCCGGTGAGCGCGAGGTGCGGAACGTGGGCGACATCGCCGCGGAGGCGGATACCGCCGTGAGCGCCATCCTCACCGGAATCGAGCAGGTGGCCCAGTTGATCACCGAATCCGCGGGCGTCTCGCGTACGCAGGCTGCTGGCCTGGCGGCTCTCTCGGTCAAGATCGAGAGCATCCAGGACCTTGCTACCACCGCGGCCGCACGAGCGGCCGAGGCCACCGGTACTGCCGAGGAGCAGACGGGGGCGATCGACGGGCTGGCCCAGGCAGCTCGACAGCTCTCGCAGTCGGCAGGCCGGCTGCGCCTCTCCATCAGCCGCTTCGACGTGGCCTCGCTTTCCCAGACCCAGGAACAACGGATCTTCCTTCAGGCAGTCGGCCAGGCATCTGGTCGATCGGCGTCGAATACTGCGTCGACAGCGGCGTGAACTGGCGCAGGATGCCCAGGTAGGGGAGTAGCAGCTCCTCACGGAAGCGCTGCAGCATCCCCTCGCCATCGTAGTGTTGGCGGAAACCCACCGCCGTCATGTTGAGGAGGGTACGAACGTGCCGTCCGAAGCTCTGCGGCGACGAGTACTCCAGGTGGTTAGCCACGTTGGCCACGGAGAGTCCCGGGTTCTCGAAGACCCGGGCGGCCTGAACCAGGCGCGCCATGGCCAGATATCGCTTGGGAGTGGGGAGCCGAGCCCTGAAGAAGCGGCTCATGAGCGTGCTCGGTACCACCATCAGCCGCCGAGAGAGCGCTCGAACGGTCGTCACCCGCGGCACGTTCCTGAAGAGCGCCTCGAAGAACCGCCAGCAGTCAGACGGGGCACCCGCCAGATCGAGGGAGAGCTGCGCCAGGGCCAGGCGATCGATGTCGGCCGCCCTGTCGGCCAGGAGTACCTCACGCAGCGTCCGCCACCCGCTTGGCTGGCGGATGTCTATCACCGACCTCACGCCTGACTGCCCCAGTGAGAGGACGGCTTGTGGTGTCTCGGCGTCGAAGTTCGAAAGGACTGCCACGGCAGGGACGCGTGGGAACTCGCGCACCAGCCGCGCCACTCGCCCAACGTCGAGCTCGCAACAGCGCGCTACCGACACCAGCACTGCTTTGACCCGGTGCTCGTGTAGATCCCTGAAGACGTCGTCGAGCGAATCCCGATGCAGTGTCTGGTACAGCCCCTCTCCAGCGGCGTCTACTCTGGGTCGTTCACCGGGGAGAAGCATGGTCGCCACGGAGGCGAGCGGGGTCCGGGAAGACGTGGTGGATTGCATGGGGATCCCTCGTCGATGGGGGAAGTACCTTCAGGTTGCCACGTGCGACCGGAACGCTGCACGCGTGCGTAGAATGATTCGCGGGGTCAGAGAACCGTCAGCAGGGGAGGGGCTGATCGATGCCGAGGCGGTAGTGGCGTGTCATGCGCACCCTGATCAGTGTCAGCGTCGCGTCGACTTCGTCAGGCGGGCCAAGTCTGGAATATCAGGCCCGTCCGGAACCTTATTATCACATTGATACTAAATGCGGTGCTGGTCCCGGCCGGTTATATTTCCAGTTGGTATGATCGGCCGGATGGTCGCGCGGGGCTCACGCTCCGCGAGGAAAGTCCGGGCTCCACAGGGCAGGCCGCCAGGTAACGCCTGGGCGTCGATCACCTTCGGGTGGAAGGCGACGGAAAGTGCCACAGAAAATACACCGCCGGCGGTAACTCAGCCGGTAAGGGTGAAAAGGTGGGGTAAGAGCCCACCGCGCATCTGGCAACAGGTGTGGCAGGGTAAACCCCGGCTGGAGCAAGGCCAAATAAGCGGCGAGAGACGGCCCGTCTCGACCAACACGCCGCGGGTAGGCTGCTCGAGGACGCGAGCGATCGCGCCCCTAGAGAAATGACCGTCCGGACGGCAACGTCCGACAGAACCCGGCTTACAGGCCGGTCATACCAACTCCCGGCCTCTCGCGAGCTCAGTATCGCGAGAGGCCGGCTGCTTCGACAATCAGTTGGTGGATAGACTTTCAGGATTCATCGGTGCCACCCGTTTCCCAAGGAGTCGCCTGACGTGTCGCTTCCCTCCTCCCGCCAGCTCCTGTTGTACGGCACGTGCACGATGCTCCTAGCCGGCTGCACACTTGCTACTCCCACCAACACCCCGGCACCCGAGAGAGCCAGAGTCGATTCCACGCAGACGCCGAAGGATGAGAACGGCTGGAAGCCCCGGCGTTCTGTCGGCACCTGGCGCTACGAGCTCGAGTCGAAGGCCACGGTGAGTCTGCCTGGCAACTCTCCAGGTAACACGCAGGTGGGCAGAACCACGCTCTACACCATAACCCTGGCTCAGGCTGCGCGGAGTAGCGGCTCGAAAGGAGATTTCGACCTCACAGGCAAGGTCGACTCGGTCGCGGTATCAACCAACAACAGGATCCCTCAGCCGAGCACTGGTACCAACGCTCCACCACACTTCAGTGCGGAACTCTCAGCGGCAGGCCAGCTCACGAACCTTCGGAGCGATGCGATCACCAGTTGCCGCCACGGAATCGACCCTCTGACCGCCGCCCTACAGGCGCTGATAGTCCCTCTCCCCACGACCATCTCGATCGGAACCAGCTGGAGGGATACTGTTTCCACGGTCACATGTCGCGGTAGGGTGCCCATTACAACGACAGCCATACGCCACTATAGGATCATCAGCGATACACTGTGGCAGGCACAGCCGGCTCTCCGTATTTACCGAGTAGACAGCCTGACTGTCGAGAGTCGACCGGATTCCGGATCCACCGAGCTGACTGTCCATGGCTCCGGTAACGGCTCGGCAACGCTTTACGTGGCCACCAGCACCGGCCTGCTGTTCAGCGCCACGAGCATGGGCAGCACACAACTGACTGTCGCCACTGGTCAATCGGTGCTTCCCTTCCGGCAAGACGCGAGCGAGACAATTACTCTGATCCAGTGACCCGGATCAGTCGATCAGGCGGAGGGGCATGATCAAGCACATGTACTTCGCCGGATCATCCCAGCCAGCCGGCTCTACGGTAGCAGCGCGCTCAGGGGCCTTGAACGCCATACGCACCTCGTCGGTGGGCATGTAGCGCAGAATCTCGAGCAAGTAGGTGGCGTTGAAGCCGATGTCGAACGGATCTCCGTCGAAGTTGATCGGCAGCTCGTCCTGCGCCTCACCGAGGTCAGGAGTCTGAACGCTGAACTTCAGCATCCCCGCATTGAAGGAGAGCCGGATCCTGTGCGTGGAGTCCGACGCTATCACCGACATACGCTTGAGAGCACTCACGAGGGAGTTCTTGTCAGCGAGTGCGATCCGGTCGTTGTCCTTTGGGATCACCTGCTCGTAGTTCGGATACGGCCCCTCGATCAACCTGGTGTACACCGCCGTCACCGGAGAACGGAAGCCCAGGTGATTCTCACCACGCGCGATCTCCAGCTCCTCCTCTGCGGGGAAGAGTCGGCGAATCTGCTCCAGCGCCTTGGGAGGGACAATCATATCCCCAGACAACGATTCCGACGCACTGGTGATCGGAAGCTCCATCTTGGCCAGCCTGTGCCCGTTAGTGGCCACCATACGCATGTAGTCGGGCCGCAGCTCCCACAGCACACCATTGAGAATGGGCCGACTCTCTTCCGTGGAAACGGCGAACGCGGTGTGTGAGATCAGTTTCTGCAACTCACCGGAGCGAATGCGCCAGCTATCCGCGAACTTCACGGCTGGGAAGCTCGGGAACTCGTCTCGAGGAAGCCCGAGGAGACGGAACCGCGATCGGCTGCATTCCAGGACCACGCGCTGCTCACCGGTGGTGCTCACCTTCACCGGTGCCGACGGGAGCTCGCGCACGATTTCCGCCAGCTTCTTCGCCGGAATGGTGATCGCGCCCTCCGATTCCACGTCGGCAGTGAGGTCAGTACTCACCGCCATATCGAGATCCGTTCCGGACAGGCGAATACCACGCTCCGTGGTCTCCACCAGGATATTCGCCAGCACGGGAAGGGTGGTCTTGGCCGGTACGGTTGCTGTTACCGCGGTCAGTCCGTCCTGCAACTTCTCGCGCGCGATCGTGAAGCGCATTCGAGCTCCTCGTTGTTGACTCTGGGCCGTCTATGATCTTCTACTCTAGTAGAGTTATAACTAGAAGTAGTAGTAGGGCCTGTGGAAATGAGGGTAAACGATGGAAGTTACGATACTCAGAGGCCTTATCTATTGCTAGCGAATGTGGAAGAGTGGTGGTTGTACCGCTGATTCCACATGCTTCTCTGGAATTCTACCACCGGGTGGACACTTTCAGTGGTTATCCACCTCATTTGCGCAGCTTTTCCAGACTGGTCCTGAGGCCATTCACACGGTCGCTGAAGGCTGGGTCGTCCTTCATCTTCTGGTCTATCTTCTCGAGACTATGGATCACCGTCGAGTGATCCCTACCGCCGAACGCGTTGCCGATTTCTATGAGCTGCGTGCCGAGCAAGTCGCGGATCAGATGCATGGCCACCTGCCGCGCTAGAGTGAGCTGCTTGGTGCGGCTCTTGGAGCAGAGACCCTCGACGGTAACGTTCCAGTCCTTTGCCACGGCATTCTGGATGCTGACGGCAGAAAGAGTCAACCGGTCGAGCTCCTGAGCGTCACCGTTCAAACGCAACTTGTCGCGTAAAGCCTCGCGTGCAAGGTCCACGGTTACATCGCTGTGTTTGAGCGAGGCATAGGCTAGCAGCCGGATCATGGCTCCCTCCAGCTCTCGCACGCTCGATCGGACATGCTCCGCCACGAAGAGAATGACGTCGTCGGGGATGCTGGATTCCAGGTGATCCAGGCGTGCTTTGTTCTGCAGGATGGCGATCCGGTGTTCCAGCTCTGGCAGTTCGATATCGGCGACCATGCCCCACTGGAAACGACTCACGAGGCGTGCCTCGAGCCCTGGGATCTCCGACGGTGGCCGGTCGCTGGTGAGAATGATCTGCCGGCCAGCCTCGTAGAGGGCGTTGAAGGTGTGGAAGAACTCTTCCTGGGTAGCTTCCTTTCCTTTCAGAAAGTGTACGTCGTCGGCCAGGAGGAGATCGGTCTCGCGGTATTTCCGGCGGAATTCTGGTGCCGTACGGTTCCTGATCGACAGGACCATCTCGTTGGTGAACTGCTCACCGCTCACGAAGCGGATGCGTGTATTGGGCACCCGCTGCGCTATCTCGTGCGCCACAGCTTGCATGAGATGGGTCTTGCCGAGCCCGGTTGCGCCGTAGATGAAAAACGGGTTGTACACCTTGCCGGGCGATGCCGCCACTGCCTGGGCAGCCGCAGCGGCCAGCTCGTTGGACTTTCCGATGACGAAGTTGTCGAAGGTGTAGCGGGTGTTGAGTCCCGCGGTGCTGTTTTCCACGGGCCCGGCAGCGGAACGCTGTTCGGGGACTGGCGCGACGAACAGGTCCATCTGCGGTCTGGTGCGGCGCTCCTCGGTAACCTTGAAGACGACGTTTATCGGGTGACCGAGGGCTACTGGCGCCGCACTGGCCAGAAGCTGTGCGTGTTTTGACTCATTCCACTCGGCGGCGAAGCGGTCGGGAGTGCCTACAAAGATCGTGTCACCGGTTACTTCGAGTGCCTCGGTGGGTTCGAGCCACGTACGGAAGCTCTGTTCTGGTATCTCATGTCGTACGCGCTCCAGAAGGCGCGACCAGATTTCGGAAGGAGTCAGTGCCATGTAATGTGGAAAAGTCGGCGGGGACGCGAAGGTAGGCCGGGCGAGTGGCAAAGTCAATCGAAGGTAGTGGGTTGCGACGACCAACGAGTCACCAACGAGCGCGCGGGTGAAAGCGCTCGCACCTCCTTCGGTGTTGCCGCAGCACTCGCTCCCGAACTATCCGAGGTCTACACGATGTTGACGTATGTTCTGGCATGCGCTAGCTTTATCGTTCTGTACCTCGCCGCCTTTCAGATATGCTTCTGGAGTAGATATGGGTAAGCCAACGTACCGTCCCCGCAACAAGCGCCGTATCCGGACTCATGGATTCCGGGAGCGTATGTCCACCAGATGGGGGCGTGCAGTTCTGAGTCGGCGCCGGAAGAAGGGGCGTCAGCGGCTGACGGTGCAGTTGCCGTCGAAGTACGCCGGCGCCTGATGACTTGCGCTTCCCGCGCGGCTTCCGGCTGACGCGGGGCGCCGATCTGCGCATGGTGGCACGCGAAGGAAAGCGCATCCGGACCCAGCACCTCGAGATCCGGACGGCAGCTTCCCTTCTTCCTCACCCGCGGGTTGGCTTCATCGTGCCGAAGTATGGGCAGAGCAGCGTCGCCCGGAATCGCCTCAAGCGACGACTTCGGGAGATCGTACGCCAGGAACTGCTCCCAAAATTACCAGGCGGGGATATCGTGGTGCGGGCGCGTCGTGAAGCATACGATGCGCCATTTGTCGTCCTCCACGAACAGCTCACCCGCTCCACGGAGCGTGTGGCTAATCTCCTCACGGGGCGCTGATGCGTTGGCTGTTGATCTTTCTGATTCGCGGCTACCAGGCAGTCATCTCGCCCTTATTGCCTCCTTCTTGCCGCTTCTATCCGAGTTGCTCGGCGTATGCCGTCGAAGCGCTCCAGCGCCATGGCGCACTGCGCGGTTCCTGGTTAACCATACGCCGGCTAGCGCGCTGCCACCCGTTTCACCCAGGCGGCTACGACCCGGTGCCGTGACCCAGCAAGCAAATAATGGATAAGCGCTTCATCATCTTCGTAATCCTTGCCGCGGCCATCCTGATCATCACGCCGAGGCTATTTCCACCGCCCGTGGCACCGCTGCCGGCCGGTTCCACCGCGGACTCTGCCCTGGTGGCTACCTCGCCGGAATCGAGCGCGGCTGCCAGCGCTAGGGCGGTAGACACCCCGGTTGCCACGACGCTGGTGCCTACGCCGCCGACAGCCGCCGTGGCCGAGTCCCTCAGCGCAGCCGCGGTCAAGGCCGACACCATCAAGGTGGTTGGCTCCAAGGCGACCTATAGTTTCAGCACCGTGGGTGCGGTCCCGCTCGGCGTCGAGTTGCACGGCTACCAGGCGCTCTCTGGGCCTGATGGCCCCGTGCAGATGGCGCGTACCGGGGTGCCGCTCATGGAGTACGAGCTCCTGCGCGCGAGCGGCGATACCGTGCGGTTGGACCGGCTCCCGTTCACCGTGGACAGCACCACGGCGCCGGGACACGAGCTCCCGACCCTCACCTTCCGGACGAATGCCGGAGGGACCGCGGTTGCCATCTCGTACACGTTCTCGCCGGACAGCTATCTGGTGAGGGTGCGCGGGAAGGTGGAAGAGCCCGGTACTGGCTCCAGGTATCTGCTCGTCCGGCTGCCCCGGGGACTGAACTCGCAGGAAGCCGATACGACGGACGACCAGCGACACCTCGCCTACGTGGTGAAGCAGACGGGTGAGGACGCGGAGAGCGCCCCGTTCAACAAGCTCGACACCACCGAGGTACGCACCGAGAACGGGCCCCTCGACTGGGTTGCCACCAAGAGCAAGTACTTCGTGCTCGGCATGCTCACCGATAGTACCACTGGTCCGTTCAGCGGCGTGGTTCTGCGTGGGCTACCGTACGAGGGCAAGGTGGAGACCAATGCCACGGCGGTGGTGCTCGAGCCCGTCGGACAACAGGGGGACTTTGCGTTCGATGTCTACGCCGGTCCCCAGGAGTGGCGGCGACTCCTGGCGCTCGGGAACGACTTCGACCACGTGAACCCGTACGGCGGCTTCTTCCAGCGCATCGTGCAACCGTTCGCGACGATCGTCATGAGGATCCTCCTCTGGACTCATGACCACCTGCAGATCAACTACGGCTGGGTGCTGGTCATCTTCGGGGTGGTGGTACGGCTGATCCTCTGGCCGCTGAACCAGAGTGCCATGCGCTCGAGCCTCAAGATGCAGCGCATCCAGCCGGAGCTGCAGGCACTGCAGAAGAAGTACAAGGGCACGCCGGAGAAGCAGCAGGCGGAGATAATGAAGCTGTACAAGGAACACGGGATGAGTCCGTTCAGCCCGTTGGCCGGGTGCCTGCCCATGCTCATCCCCATGCCGGTGCTGTTCGCGCTGTACTTCGTGTTCCAGAATACCATCGAGTTCCGGGGCGTCTCCTTTCTCTGGATGATGGACCTCTCGCTGAAAGATCCCTACTACATCCTGCCGATAGTGATGGGGATCTCGATGTTCGTGCTGTCGTGGATAGGGTTGCGCAGCTCACCGCCGAACGCGCAGGCCAAGATGATGGCCTACTTCTTCCCGGTGATGATGACGGTGTTCTTCCTGAACCTTGCCGCCGGGCTCAATCTGTACTACGCCGTGCAGAACATCGCCGCGCTTCCTCAGCAGTGGCTCATCGCCCGCGAGCGGGCCAAGGTCGGGCCGGTATCCACTCCACCATCGCCCGCGACCGCCACCAGGACGGGGGCGAGGACGGGGTAAGACCGTAGCGGGAGGGGGAAGCTGCCGGGGGGACCGATGAGCAGGATGCGTGTTACTTATGTGGGGCATGCGACGCTGCTGCTGGAGCTGAGTGGGGCTCGGATCCTCACCGACCCCAACTTCGATACGCGGCTGGGTGGGTTCCTGCCGCGTGTCTCGCCTCCGGGGATCGCGCTCGGAGAGCTGCCGCGGCTCGACGCCATGCTTCTCACGCACGCGCACGCCGATCACCTCTCCTTCGCATCGCTGGATGCCCTGCCCGGCGACGTACCGCTTTTCGCGCCGCCCGCGCTCGCGCGCTGGCTCACTCGCCGCGGCTACCGTAACGCGGAGCCGCTCGCGAGTGGTGAGACGGTGACTGTCGGGTCGCTCGAGATCACCGCTTCCACCGCCCGCCACCTGGGTGCGCGCTACGCCGTGGACCGCTGGCGTGGCACAGCCAATATGTACCTGGTCGACGATCATGTCTCTGCGTGCTTCTTCGCGGGCGACACGGCGCTCTCGGCCGATGCGCGCGGCATGGTGCGGGACCGGCTACTCGTGCCCCACCAGCGCTCGCTCGACGTCGCGCTCCTTCCCATCGGTCACGCTCCCTGGTGGAAGCGACCATCGTTTCGCCGAGGCCACCTCACCCCGCGTGACGCGCTGACGCTCTTCGAATTGCTCGGCGCGCGCTACTTCATCCCCTACCACTGGGGTACGTTCCAGCACCTCACCTCGGGGGCATTCCAGGCTATCGAGGAGTTACGCGCCGACATCGAGGCGCACCACCGCCGTGCGGATGTGAAGATCCTCGATCCAGGTACCTCGTTCCAGCTCGACGGCCCCGGGCAATGAAGACGCCTCTCTCTGCGCATGAAGCCGGTGAGCCCCTGCCGCTCCCTGGCTCCGACGATACCATAGTAGCGCTGGCCACGGCGCCTGGCCGCGCAGCTCTGGCGGTCATCCGCCTGAGTGGCCCGCGAGCCCACGCGATCGCCGCACGCGTACTCCGGCCCTGGCGTTCGACTCCACGCTCCGCCTACCTGGCGACGCTGCGCGGCCCAGGCACCGACGCTGTGATCGACCGTCCGGTGGTCACCGTGTATGCCGCACCACGCTCCTACACCGGCGAGGACCTCGTGGAACTGAGCGTCCACGGGGGAGCGCTGGTGGGCGTGCTCGCCGTGGCCGCGCTCATGGCCGCTGGCGCGCGCGAGGCACTGCCAGGTGAGTTCACGCGCCGTGCGGTGGCCAACGGCAAGATGGACATCCTGCAGGCGGAAGGCGTGGGCGACCTCATAGATGCCCAGTCGCGCGCCATGCACCACGCCGCCATCGGCCAGCTCGAGGGGAGCCTCTCGCGCCGGATCGCGTCGTTGCGCGAAGCCATCATCGGCCTGGAGGCGCTCATCGCCTACGAGATAGACTTCCCCGAAGAGGACGATGGCCCGGTGCCGGCCGCGCGCGTGGAGAGCGCGATCGAAGGGCTGCTGGCTGCACTGGACGCGCTGATCGCCACGGCCGCCACAGGCGAGCTGGTACGCAGGGGCGCGGTGGTCGTCATCGCCGGCGCGCCGAACGCGGGGAAGTCCTCGCTCTTCAACGCACTGCTGGGGAACACCCGCGCCATAGTGACCGATGTACCGGGTACCACGCGTGATGCCATCGAGGCGGTGGCCGACATCGGGCCGTGGCCCGTGCGCCTGGTGGACACGGCGGGGCTGCGCGAGACCGCCGATGTGGTGGAGCGGTTGGGTATAGAAGTGAGTGAGCGCTACCTGCGTTCCGCCCACGCCGTGCTGGCGTGCGGCGATGACGCGACCTCGCTGGCACTCACGTCGTCGCGCGTGCGCTCCCTCACCGCGGCGCCAGTGCTCGAGGTCAGTACGAAAAGCGATTTAGTAGCACTAAGTCACGATTCGTACAGCCTTATCGAATCATCATCTGATGGCACATTAGTACCATATCGCGATGAAATAGACGTGTCATCTGCCGGCGGCGAGCTGCCTTGCGTGCGTGGAGGGGTTCGGGTGAGTGCCGCCACCGGAGCTGGGCTCGGCGACCTCATCGACGCGCTGGCACTGCTGCTCACCGAGCGATACGGGAAGGGGGGCGATGGCGTGGAGAGCGATACGGCCACCCCACTCCTCACGCGTGAGCGGCACAGGATCGCCGTACAGCGCTCGCGCGACGAGGTCTCCGACTTCGCCCGCGCCTGGCGCGAGGGGGCTCTCCCGGCCATCGTGGCCGCGGTACACCTGCACGCCGCGTCGCTCGCTCTCGAGTCGCTCATCGGCGGCATCGATGTGGAAGATGTTCTCGACCGCGTCTTCAGTAGCTTCTGCGTCGGGAAGTGACCCGGGAGTGTCCCGCAGCGTGGCCTCCCCACTTTCCAACGGCATCCCTGACTGGCGTTCCTGGCCCGGGAGTGTTGCCGTGGCGCGGCACGCCGTGCGGCTCGGATCCCACCCCCACCCCGGCTCGTGCTCCTGACCTCGGGGCTGGCGGGCAGTGCCGAGGGAATAGTGGCGGCTGAGAGGTACGGCAGCGAGAAGCGAACGCATGGCACACATCTTCCCCTGTACGCCTCGCGAGGAGGGTGCAGGAGGCGAGGAATGACAACCCTGAAGCAGATAGAACTGAGCTGCCCCATATGCTGTAACCGCTTCACATCGCAGGCGGTGCTCTCCACGAATTCGTTCGGCGGAAAGCGTACCGACTTCCACGAACGTGCGGCCGGCGCCCAGCCCCTACCCTACTTCATCCACGTCTGCTCCCGTTGCGGATACGCGGGCAGCGAACACGATTTTGGCGAGGAGGCCGACGTCAGCCCGATGCTCAAGGAGCACATCTGGGACGAGCTGGCCCCCAAGCTGGCCGATGGTGTGATACCAGGCTCGGAGAAGTACGAGTTCGCGGCGAAGGTGGCCACCTGGCAGGGCGCGGAGCCGCGACGCGTCGCCGATCTCCTGCTCCGAGCGGCCTGGTGCTGTGTGGACGAGGGAGACATAGAGGCCGAGCGCTATTTCCGCCGCGAAGCCGCCTGGACATTCGAGCGAGCGCTGGCCTCCTTTGATGGTGTGGAGCGTGAGGAACGTCCGGTGCTCACCTATCTAGTAGGCGAGCTCTGGCGGCGAGTGGGCGAGGTGACGCGTGCCGCCGGATGGTTCAACCGGGTGGAGGAAGAGGTCACCGACTGCCAGGGCCAGAAGTGGGTGCTCGAGGCCGCGCGTCAGCAACGCGACTGCCCGCGCGAGTGGTTCGGGTAGACGCGGCGGCCGCGCGCAAGCGGGCGCGGGGGTGGTGGGCATGGGGACGACGGGAGTATCTTCGCCCACATGAAAGAATATCAGGCAGTCCTGCTGAGGCTCACCCGCCGCAGTCAGGATGACGAGGACGCGCTCACCGATTTACTGAACGAGAGAAGCCGCGCTGGATGGGAACCTGCGCTCATGTCGCAGGACTCGCAGCGGCTGACGGTCGTGTTCCAGCGCATGCCCACCGGCGAACTCGCCAATGCTCCATCCTGAGTCAGCCCTGGTAAGTGGAAATTGAGTTCGTCACCAGGGCCCTCTCCAATGTCCAGCTCCTTCGATCATCGAAGGCGGCCGCGCTTGCGGCCAGGGGGTACCAGGTGACCTTCCCCACGCCGCATATGCGTGTGAAGTTTTCCCAGAACAGACCATGACCGCCGCGGCCACATCGGAGCGGCGGCCGCGCGTGGAGGCCGCCGAACGCATTCTCCGTGCGGCGGTGCGCTGCATCGTCTCATCGGGCGCGACCGCTCTCACGATGCACGAGGTTGCGGAAGAGGCCGGTGTGAGCAAGGGGCTGATCCACTACCACTTCCACGACAAGGAGACCCTGCTCGCGCGCGTGGTCGAGTGGATGACGCGGAACCTCGTGGCACGTGAGCGCGCGGCGCTCGGCGAGTCGACGCCGCGCCACGCGATCGACGACCTCTGGGCCTGGCTATCGGCGGAGCTGGAACGTGGCCACGTACGCGTGCTGCTCGAACTGGCGCAGTGGCGTGGGCCTCTCGTGCGGCGTGCCATCCAGGTCTCGACCCTGGAACGTCGCGATGCGGCCGCCGCTTCCATCGAGCAACTCTTCGTGCTGCTCTCCATGCGCCCACGTGTGCCGGCCGGGCTTCTGGCCGATGTGGTGATCCCCTTCATCGATGGTCTGGCCGTGGCGACCGGGATCGACGTGGAATTCAACGCGCGCGCATCATTCGACGTATTCTGGCTCTCTCTCCTGAACCTCACC
The DNA here is from genome assembly GCA_036565945.1 of Gemmatimonadaceae bacterium. Classification (GTDB taxonomy): domain Bacteria; phylum Gemmatimonadota; class Gemmatimonadetes; order Gemmatimonadales; family Gemmatimonadaceae; genus JADGGM01. The sequence continues at coordinate 5,988 of DATCXG010000577.1, read as the reverse complement.
GAGTAGCTGCACCTCTCCATACCTCGCCATCACCACCGCCGACTTCACCGCCATGGAGCGCCCGAAGCACACCGGGGCGCCGCGCCTCGCGCTCGGGCTCGCGGTGCTCGTCCTTCTTGCCTGGATAGGCATGGTGCTAGCCGTGCTGTTCGTGGGGTGGCGCGATGAGGCGCAGCCGGCGGACGCCATAGTGGTTCTCGGGGCGGCGCAGTACGAGGGGCGCCCGTCCCCGGTGCTGCGCGCGCGGCTCGATCACGCTCTCGATCTCTGGCGTCGCGACCTGGCGCCGGTCGTCATAGTAACCGGCGGAATTGGCGTGGGCGACACGACCAGCGAAGCGATGGTGGGTCGCAACTACCTGCGTCGGAACGGGCTTCCCGACAGCGCGATCATAATGGAAGCGCGTGGCCTCACGACGAGTCAATCGTTGCACGCCGTGCGGGCGATGCTCGACGCGCTTCCCGGGCGGTCCGTGCTTCTGGTGAGCGACCCGTTCCACATGCTGCGGCTCTCGATCCTCGCGCGGCGCCTGGGCATGACACCACTCACATCTCCCACGCGTACTAGCCCCATCTCGCGGAGCCCGATGTACCAGTGGAAGTACGTCCTGGCCGAATCGGTGAAGGTCCCGCTGGTCCTCCTCTTCGAACCGGGATCCAGGTAGCGCGCGCGATTAGCAACATATTGATACTAAATATATATTGGCCCTCTCGCCGGCTTCCCGTGCCGGTCTCGATGCCTGCTTGCGCGAAGCGTTGTGTCCGCTACACATTGGAGTGCTATATGTTTTCTGGTGGTTGTTCGATACTGTTGCTCATATCTTGCTGCCGTCGTTGTCTCTTCTTGGTGCCCGGTGACGGGTGCTGCTCGTGCGCCGCATAGGCCATTTCCGGAGGTGACCATCACGCATACGTAGCTTGCGACGTTCCTCGCGGCGCTACTCAAGAGTATCCGTTCGCTCGCGTGCTACGATTTCTCGGACTCCAGTGGTTCCCTTTCAGGTATTCTCTTGGTCTGGGAGAGCAGGTATGAAACGATCCGCGCTTTGGTGTGTTGCCCTGTCGTTCGCCACAGCTAGTGGCCTTGGGGCGCAGGGACTCACGATGCAAACCAGCAGCGGCTGGATGTTCTCGTTCTCCGGAAACGTGAACGCATTTGCCGTCTACAACGATGGTTCGGTGGACCAGGCCGGACCCATCACCGGTGGCCTCATCACAGCAGAGAAGGCAAGCCGCGTGCGTACCGGCCTCCTCCCCGCATACGCAACCTTCTCCGCCTCGGGGAAAGAGGGTGGGGTGGATCTGGGCGTGCACTTCAGTTTTGCCCCACAGATCCAGAGCAACAGCCTGCACGACAACTTCGGCGCCCAGATCGACATGCGTGAGGTCTACCTCACTGCTGGCGGCTCCTGGGGACAGATCCTCGCCGGCCGTGCGATCGGGCTCTATCAGCGGCAGAACATCCTCACCGACATGACCCTCTCCGGCACCGGCGCGAGTGGCGGCGTCGTGGGAGCTGGAGGCACCACGCTGGGCCGTATCGGGCTCGGCTACATCTACCCGAACTTCAACGGGCAGATCACCTACAGCAGCCCCGCCGGCCGGCCGGCGCAGATCTCGATCGGAGTCTTCGACCCGAGCGTCGTCTGCCCGCAGGATGGCTGCGGTACTGCGGGTACTGCGGCTTACTCCGGTACCAAGATTCCCCGTGTCGAGGCGGAGTTCACCTGGACTGGGAATTTTGGCGAAGCTAGCGACGAGGCGGCCAGCGCCAACAAGGTGCTCTTCTGGGCGAGCGGGATGGTTCAGAAGACCGATGCCTCGCCCCTGGACGTAGCGGGCGACAACCCCAGCATCACCTCCACCGGTGGGGCCGGCGGCCTCAAGCTCGACGTCTCCGGGTTCTCCCTCATGGGCTCGGGTTACTACGCCGATGGCGTCGGTACCACCTTCATGTTCGGACAGGGCACCGGTGCGCTCGACAACGCGGGCGACAAGCGCAAGTCATACGGCTACATAGGCCAGGCCACTTTCCAGGCGCCCGGCACCAAGTGGATGATCGGCGCGAGCTACGGCGACAGCAGGCTCAAGACGACCGACAACGATCCTGCCGACGTCGACAACGACCTCGTGAAGAGCAACCGCTCGATCGACGGGCTGGTGGCCTACCAGTGGACGAAGGCTCTCAAGTGGGTGGGTGAGTACACCTGGGCCACTTCCGAGTCGTTCTCCGACAACAAGGTGAAGTCCAACCAGGTAGCTACGGGCTTCATGCTGTTCTTCTGATTCTCGGCACTGCCGCTACCAGTGCCGATCGCAGCCGATGTGCCAGTATTCTCCCCCGGCCACTGCTCCTCAGGGTGGTCGGGAGAGATTCTGCGCGAGGGCTTGCCTATCCTGCGTCAGTGGTGCAGGATAAGGATGCAACTTGTCCATTCGGGCGAGGGATCGCTCGCTAGGCGGCGCACCGCATATCGCGGTAGTTCATTGTGATAGAGCACTTTCTTGTAGAAGACTGTACTCGATTCATGGCGTTGCCCCGGGACCGTGAGGTTGCGATGGGCTGTATGGACTGTAGCGCACGAAGTCCTCCCTTTTGCTAGGCATGCTGTCCAGCTGCACTAGCAGCCGGACTAGCCACAGGACGACCCTCGACCGCGAGGCCTGTGGCACAGCGTGCGGATCATGCGCGGTTCTGCTCTATCCTCACTCTCCATCCAAGGGGCCGAACTCTATGAATCGCATCACCCGCCTCTCGTCCTGGGCAATGGTCGCCGGATCGCTCGCTGCCTTCGCGCCACCGGTGGTGGCGCAGCAGGAGCTTACGGAGATGACCAAGAATCCCAACCAGTGGGTCATGGCTGGGAGAACCTGGGACCTGCAGCGCCACAGCCCACTCAAGCAGATCACCACGGCCAACGTGAAGGACCTGCATGTACAGTGGACGTTCTCCACCGGTGTTCTGCGTGGACACGAAGGGAGCCCGCTGGTCATCGGCAACGTGATGTACGTACAGACCGCGTTCCCGAACAAGGTCTACGCTCTCGACCTCACCAAGGACGGCGCGCCGCAGATCTGGCAGTTCACGCCGGAGCAGCCAGCCGACGCGATCCCCATCGCCTGCTGCGATATCGTGAACCGCGGCCTGGCGTACAGCCCGAAGCACAACCGCCTCTACATCCAGCTGCTGGAAGGCGATCTCCTTGCGCTCGACGCGAAGACCGGCAAGCAGGTGTATCGGGTGAAGAACGCCGACTACAAGAAGGGCGAGACGATGACGAACGCCCCACTGGTAGTGGGTGACGTGGTGATCGTCGGCGTCTCTGGTGGTGAGTTCGGCGTGCGTGGCCACGTGACGGCCTACAGCGCCAACGATGGCAAGCAGATCTGGCGCGGCTGGAGCACCGGGCCCGACGCCGATGTGATGATCACCGGCAACACGCTCAAGTCGCCGTACCCTTCGGCACAGGGCAAGGACCTCGGCGTCTCCTCATGGCAAGGCGATGAGTGGAAGCGCGGCGGCGGCACGACCTGGGGTTGGTACTCCTACGATCCCGCGCTGAACCTGTTCTACTACGGCACCGGCAACCCGGGTGTCTGGAACCCCGATCAGCGCCCCGGCGACAACAAGTGGTCGATGTCGCTCTTCGCGCGTAACCCGCAGACGGGTGAAGTGAAGTGGGTCTATCAGATGACGCCCCACGATGCGTGGGACTACGATGGCGTCAACGAGAACATCCTCTTCGACCGTAACGGCCAGAAGCTCCTCGCTCACTTCGACCGTAACGGCTTCGGCTACACGCTCGACCGCACGACGGGCAAGGTGATTGTCGCCGAGCCTTACGGCCCCGTGAACTGGGCTACCAAGATCGACCTGACCAGCGGTCGCCCGATCGAGAACCCGGCCAAGCGTACCACGGCCGCGCGTAACACCGAGGGGATCTGCCCCGCCGCTATCGGCTTCAAGGATCAGCAGCCGGCATCGTACTCCCCGGAGACCGGGCTGTTCTACGTCCCCACGAACAACATCTGCATGGACTACGAGGGCGTCGAGGTGAAGTACGCCGCTGGCCAGCCGTACGTTGGCGCCATCGTGCGCATGTACCCCGGCCCCGGTGGGAACCGCGGTGCGGTCATCGCATGGGATCCCATGAAGGGGAAGATCGTGTGGACGGCGAAGGAGAACCTGGCGGCCTACGGCGGCACGCTGAACACTTCCGGCGGCGTCGTGTTCTACGGCACGATGGAAGGCTGGCTCAAGGCTGTCGACGGCAAGACGGGTAAGGAGCTGTGGAAGTTCAAGACCCCGTCGGGAATCATCGGTAGCCCGATGACCTACACCGGCCCCGATGGCCGGCAGTACGTCGCCGTCCTCTCTGGTATTGGTGGCTGGGCCGGAATCGGCGTGGCCGCTGGGATCGGGGCTGAAGACCCGACCGCCGGCCTCGGTGCCCTCGGCGCCTTCGGCGACGTTGGCTCCTACAGCAACCAGGGTGGCGTGCTCACGGTATTCGCGCTCGACAAGAAGTAAGCCGTACCAACCAGGATACCGGTCGCTGAAGTGTCGGCGCGTTGCGTGCCACAGCGACCGGTATCTTGGGCACGTATATACTCGGAAAGTGTAGTAGATTGTGTTCAGCCGCGTCCGGAGGCGGAGCATCCGCTCTGGCTCCGGACGCGGCTTTGTTCCAACCCGCAGAAATCGCCGTGAGGGCGTAGATGTCGTATCCGTCGTTACTCCGCGTGGCTCTCGCGACGCTGTTCGCGCTGCCGCTCGCGGCGTACCCCGGCCTGGCTCAGCAGGAACCCGAGAGACCACAGATTGGCATTCGCCCGGGGACCTTGCCTGTCACGCAGGCCTGGAAGACCATGAAGGTTCTCCGCGTCTGCGGGGATCCCGACAACCTCCCCTTCTCGAACTGGAAGCAGGAAGGCTTCGAGAACAAGATCGCCGAGCTTCTCGCCAGGGAGCTGGGAGACTCGGTATCATACCTCTGGTGGCCCCACCGGCGCGGCTTCGTGAGCAACACCCTGCGGTCGGCCGAATGTGATGTGATCGTCGGCATCCCCGCGCAGTTGGATATGGTACTCACCACGAAACCGTATTACCGCTCCACTTACTACGTCGTGTCGCGTGCCGATCGCGGCATCGACATCTCCAGTCTCGACGATCCAGCCCTCAAGGGGCTGACTATCGGTCTCAACCTCATAGGGAACGACTATACCAACACTCCACCCGCGGAGGCGCTGGCCGCGCGCGGCGTGTCCAAGAATCTGAAGTGGTACAGCACGTTCTACGGTCAGGACCACCAGCCGCGCGAGATCATTGACGCCGTCATCAAGGGAGATGTGGACGTCGCCCTCGTCTGGGGACCGCTCGCTGGGTACTACGCGAAGAGCTCACCAGTGCCCCTGAAGCTGGTGGCGCTGCCGGATTCCGACAGCACGGGGCTGCCATTTTCGTACGACTTTGCAATCGGCGTGCGTCATGCCGATCGGGAGCTCAGGGACCTGTTGGAAGCAGCTCTCGAAAAGAACCGCGGCGAGATCCAGAAGATCTTGCGCGAGTACAATATCCCCACCGTGATGGCGCCGCACTGACGGTCCGGATCCGCGATGCGACTGCAACAATCTCGCATCATTCACCTCTCGGTCGGCCGAAATCATGAGAACCCGAAGCCGACTAACTTCGGAACATGAGCTGGAACATGAGCTTGTCGAAGAATTTCCCACCGGCAAATCACTCGTCGGACACCAGCCGTCTCGCTGGAATCGGTTTCTTCTGCGCGTGCGTCCTGAGCTTGACCGCACTGGCTTGCTCGCCAAATAACGCTGAAAATACCAGCGACGCAGCTGACACCGCGGCCGTACCGGCTGCTTCTACTCCTTCTGTCGTCGATACCGCTCCATCGAGCGCCGTCCCCTCCCAGGCGGCCGACTCGGCCGGGGTAGCGACCGGTTCGGTCAGTAGCGAGACGGCGGCCGCGAG
>DATCXG010000574.1:0-3124 GCA_036565945.1 Gemmatimonadaceae bacterium | reverse complement strand
GCTGGGTGTGGTGTCCGCGCCGCCGTCACCGGTCCGACCCGGCACCGCGGGCACGGGCGACCTGCGCACTCGCGTGCGACGGCTGTACGAGACCATGCGCGACGCGCTGAGGCGTGGCGACTGGAGCGCGTTCGGTCGTGCATACGATGCGCTCGGAGAGCTCAGCGCGCCCCCCGAGCGATGATCTTGGACCGGCGCACCGGCACGTTTAGCTTGCAAATGCGATGACCACGACGGAGCCATCTTCCCCCCGTCCAGCTGCCCAGCGTCGGACAGCGGTGATAGCGCTGGGCGGCAACGCGCTCTCACCGCCCGGCGAGCGTTCCAGCATACACGATCAGTTCCGGCATACGAGGGAGAGCCTGAGCCTCGTGGTCGATCTCGCGCTCGACGGCTGGGATCTGTGTCTCGTCCACGGGAATGGCCCCCAGGTAGGTGACGAGATCGAGCGCAACGAGATAGCGAGCGCGGAAGTCGCGCCGCTCCCACTCGGCGTTCTGGTGGCCTCCACCGCGGGCTGGATCGGCTACATGATCCAGCAATCCATCGAGAACGCGTTGCGTCAGGCTGGAAGCGAACGCGATGTGGTTTCGATAATCACCCAGGTGAAGATCGCGCGCGATGACCCGGCTCTGGCCGCGCCCACCAAGTTCATCGGACACGAGATGCCGGAGGCGCGCGCCAGAGCTCTGCTCGCAGAGGGAGTGGCGGTGAAGAAGGACTCCCATGGTGGGTGGCGCAGGGTAGTGGGTAGTCCACGCCCTCTGTCGATCCCCGAGATCGGGGTGATCGCGCGCCTGGTAACATCGGGAACGATCGTGGTCGCCTGTGGCGGCGGTGGGGTGCCGGTGTACCGGGACGCGTTCCTCGGCTGGGAGGGCATCGACGCGGTGGTGGACAAGGATCTGGCGGCAGCGGTACTCGCGCGCGACCTGGGCGCGACGCTGCTCCTCATCCTCACGGATGTAGACGCCGTGTATCTGGACTACGGAACGCCATCAGCGCGGCCACTGCGCTCGATCACGGTCGCGGAGGCCGAGCGACTCGATCGCGCGGGTGAATTTGGCGAAGGCAGTATGGGCCCCAAGGTGCGCGCAGCAGTGAATTTCGTGCGAGCCACAGGGGGACGCGCTATCATTACGGAGCTCAATCGCGGCCATGACGCGGTCCGCGGTGAAGCGGGAACGACCATCACTTTGGAGACCGAGTGAACATTCACGAATATCAGGCGAAGGAGATCTTTCGCCGACATGGGATCCCCGTCCCGCCCGGCGAGGTAGCCGCGACGCCCGAAGAGGCGGAGCAGATCGCTCGCCAGTTCGGCGGTACGGTGGTAGTCAAGGCGCAGGTGCACTCAGGCGGCCGTGGTAAAGCCGGCGGCGTGAAGCTCGCCAGCAACCCGGCGGAAGCGAAGTCCCTGGCTGCCCGGATCATCGGCATGCGAATCAAGGGCCTTCCGGTCCAGCGCGTTCTGGTCACTCCCGCGGCGGACATCGCGACGGAAGCATACGTGGGAATCGTGGTCGATCGCGGATCGAAACGGGCGGTGTTCATGGTGAGCCCGGCCGGCGGTATCGACATCGAGGAAGTCGCGGCCACAGCGCCCGAGAAGATCATGCGTCTCGCCGTGGACCCTAGCTACGGCCTGCTGCCATTCGAGGCTATGCGCATGGGTTTCTTCCTCTACGACGACGTCAAGAAAGCGCGCGCTGCCGCGCGAATCATGCAGCAGCTCTACAGCGCGTTCATGGATGCCGGCGCATCACTGGCCGAGATCAACCCGCTCGTGACCACACCCGCCGGGGACGTCCTCGCGCTCGATGCGAAGATCGTGATCGATGACAACGAGCTAGCCCGACGCCCCGATCTGGCCACCCTGCGCGACGAGTCGGCCGAGGCACCCAGCGAGGTGGCGGCCCGTACGGCCGGCCTGACCTTCGTGAAACTCGACGGTAACGTGGGCTGCGTGGTGAACGGCGCTGGGCTGGCGATGGCCACCATGGACGTGGTCAAGTACTACGGCGGTGAGCCAGCCAACTTCCTCGACATCGGTGGATCGTCCAACCCTGAAAAGGTCGTGAACGCGCTCCGTATCATCACCGCCGACCCGAGCGTGAAGGCCATCCTGTTCAACATCTTCGGCGGGATCACGCGCACCGACGATGTGGCCAACGGAATCGTGACGGCTACCAGAGACAATCCGCTGCGCGTGCCGATGGTCATCAGACTGACTGGAACCAACGAGGAGATCGCACTCGAGATCCTCAAGAAGAACGGCTTCTCCGCCATGACCGACATGGACGCTGCTGTCCAGAAGGCGGTGGCGCTGGCAACGGGAGGTAAGGCGGCGTGAGCATCTTCATCGATAAGGATACGAAGCTCGTGGTGCAGGGCATCACCGGCCGCGATGGGTCCTTCCACGCTAAGCAGATGCTGGAGTACGGTACCTGCGTAGTGGCTGGCGTGACGCCAGGCAAGGGCGGGCAGCGCTTCGAGGAGCGCGTTCCGATCTTCAACACCATGGTCCAGGCCGTGGAGGGCACCGGCGCCAACACTTCCGTGATCTACGTGCCACCGGCCTTCGCCGCCGACGCGATCATGGAGGCAGCCGATGCCGGCATCGGCCTCATCATCTGCATCACGGAAGGAGTACCCGTGCTCGACATGACCCGCGTGTGTCAGTACGTGCGGGACAAGGGAGCTCGACTCATCGGGCCCAACTGCCCGGGCCTCATCACGCCGGGGAAGAGCAAGGTTGGAATCATCCCCGGACGCATCTGCAAGCCGGGACCGGTGGGGGTCGTGAGTCGCTCGGGGACGTTGACCTACGAGGTCGTGCACCAGCTCACGAGCGCTGGGATCGGACAGACCACCTGTGTGGGCATTGGCGGCGACCCGATCAACGGCACCAACTTCATCGACTGCCTCGCCGCCTTCGAGAACGACCCCGACACCAGAGCGGTCGCGATGATGGGCGAGATCGGCGGCAGTGACGAGCAAGCCGCCGCTACGTTCGTGAAGGAGCACATGACCAAGCCAGTTGTCGGCTTCATCGCCGGCCGCACGGCCCCTCCGGGCCGCCGCATGGGCCATGCCGGGGCGATCATCTCCGGCGGCAAGGGCG
>DATCXG010000558.1:0-4925 GCA_036565945.1 Gemmatimonadaceae bacterium | reverse complement strand
CCGCCACTCTCCGGCGTGAGCTCGGCGTCTTCTCGGCGGCGATGCTGGTGGTGGGCGGGATCATCGGCAGCGGGATTTTCTTCACTCCTTCGGAGACTGCGCGCGAGTTGCCGTCCGCCGAATGGGTGCTCGCCGTGTGGGCGCTGGGCGGGGTCGTTGCCTTCGCGGGCGCGCTCACTTACGCGGAGCTCGGCGCGCTCCTGCCCGAGGCAGGCGGCGCCTATGTGTACATCCGCGAGTCCTTCGGATTGCTCCCGGCCTTTCTGTACGGGTGGATGTCGTTACTGCTCATCGCATCGGGCGCGCTCGCGGCGGTGGCGTTGGGTTTCGCGGGATACGTCGAGCACTTTGTCTCGCTTGCCGCTGTTGGCGGACGCATCGGCGTCGCCACTGCGACGATCGGTGTGCTGGCAATCATCAACTACTTCGGCGTGAGGCCGGGGTCGATCGTCCAGAATATCTTCACGGTGGCCAAGGTGCTGGCGCTCGGCGCGCTGATCGTGGCTGCTTTCGCACTCTGGAGTCACCTTTCTGGAGCGCCGCCGGTGGTGAATGCGCCCGCGCCGCGATCGTCGATCGTGGCGGGGCTGGGAGCGGCTTTTGTGCCCGTGCTTTTCACCATCGGCGGCTGGCAGCAGATGAACATGGTGGCCGGGGAGATCCGCGACCCGGACCGCAACATCCCGCGGGCGCTCACTATCGGGATAGCCATCGTGGTGGTGTGTTATCTGGGCGCCAACGCCGCGTACCTGCGCGCACTGGGACGCGACGGGCTTGCCGTGTCGACAGCCGTAGCGGCCGATGCGGCCACGAGGATGTTCGGACCCGCGGGCGCCACTTTCATCGCGGTGGCTGCCATGGTTTCCATCTTCGGTTTCGTGAACGTCACGATTCTCGCCAACTCACGCATCGTGTTCGCCATGTCGCGCGATGGGCTGTTCCTCGATGTCGCGGCGCACGTGCACCCGCGCTACGGCTCGCCGCACGTGGCGATCGTGGTGATGGCGGTGTGGTCGGTGGCTCTGCTCCTGCTCGCGCGCGGCGATATCGGAACGTTGCTCAGCGGCGTGGTGTTCGCCGACTGGATTTTCTTCGGGCTGGGTGCGGCGAGCGTGTTCGTGCTGCGGCGGCGCATGCCGCACGTGCGGCGACCGTACCGCGTGCCGGGGTATCCGCTCATTCCGGCCTTCTTCGTCCTCGCCGCCGCGGCGGGTATCGCCAGCTCGTTCTACAAGTCGCTGCGCATGTCGTTGCTGGGAAGCGGGATCCTCCTGATCGGAGTGCTGGTGTACCTGTGGCGCGCTCCGTCCAGGCCGGGCGCGGGTGGGCCGCGCGTATCCGGCGCGGAGGAATGAGCGTGCTTCTCCCGCCGACTCGATGCTCGACCGTGCGTCCCCCAGACCTAAGAAGTTCTAGCGTGTTCCTACTGCAGATACGACGATTGAAAGTGTTTTCCCCACGTATTCGATCCTGTTGCCGTCCCACGATGGCTGGCCTCGCGCTGACGATCGCGCTCACTATGGCCGGCTGCGGCCACGACGCCGCTGGCCACGCCGAGCGCCAGCCCGCCGAGGATTCCGGTGCAGCCGAGCGTGAAGTCGACCCACCGTACCGCGTGGTGGACTTGCCCACGCCCGGCACCATCGTGGGTCGTGTGACGGCGAGTGGGGCGGAGCTGGAAGACAGCATCGTGACCGTGGCCGCCGAGCAATCCCAACTGTGTGGGGCCACGCGGCGCCTGACGCTCGTGGAGCGACGCGGCGACCGACTGGAGGGTGTGGTCGTCTGGCTTGCCGACGCGCGTTCCGGCAAGCCGCTGCCCGTGGAGCGTCGCTACCAGATCATGAGCGACGACTGCGAGCTCGAGCCGCGCGTCCAGGCCGCGGTCGTGGGCGGGATGCTCAACGTCAGAAACGAGGATCCCGCGGAGCATCGCGTTAGCTTCCTGCGCGGCGGCGACACTGTGACTTCCGTGCGCGAGAACGACGCCGGCCAGGTGGTACCCACTGGCAAGGTTCTGGCGCGCGAGGGTCTGGTGCAGGCGAGAAGTGACACTTACCCGTGGTCTCGCGCCTGGATTCGCGTGTTCGACCACCCGTACTACGCCGTCACCAATCGCGATGGCACCTTCACCATCGACTCCGTGCCGCCAGGCACGTACCGGCTCATGGCGTGGGAAGCGCGACTGGGGAAGCGTGAGCAGCAGGTGATGGTGAACGGGAAGACTGACTCGAAGGTGGAGGTGTCGTTCTGAGGTCGAGGCGGCCTTCGGGATGATCGCCGGGTTGACCCACTCCCCACCCCCGATCAAGTTTCACTTGCTATTTCGCGTGAGTCCGCTGGCAATCCGCGTGAGTTCCTCGTTACCCGGCCGTAGTCTGGTGGATCTACTATTCTGGTTGGCCGTGGCCTGCTGCGTCGTCGCGCAGGTCGCTATAGCTCGTTCCACGCTCGGCATTCGCGCGCGCGTGAACGATCAGTACCCTGGCGTCCCGCAACCGCGCCGGGCAATCGAGATCACATGGACGGTGCTGCCGGCCCTGGGGCTGGCGCTCGTGCTCGGCATGACCTGGCGCGCTATTCACCAGCCGGCCGTCGCCGACCGCCCGCCCGTCGTCATCCAGTACACGCCCTCGGTTCCCTAGATCGTGACCTTGCTTCGGCGTCTCGCGTACACAGCGCTCGGCATCGCGCTCACGCATCTGGTGTTCGGCGCGATCGTACGGATCAGTGGCTCCGGTATGGGATGCGGTGACAACTGGCCCAAGTGCTACGGTCACTGGTTCCCGCCCTTCGATCAGCCCACGCTCGTGATCGAGTGGTCGCATCGGTTGCTCGCGGCATTGCTCATAACGGCGTTGCTGGTGCTCGCCTTCACGGCATTCGCGAAGCGTCGCACGCCACGCGTTGGCGGACGTGGCGGCGTGCTGCGCGCATCCGTGCTCGCCGCGGTCGTGGTCGTGGTCACCGCGATCTTCGGCGCGATCACGGTATTTCTGGGCAACGTGTGGTACGCCACTCTGGTACACTGGCTGCTCGCGGCTATTCTGCTCGCGTCGCTGGCGGCTGCGGTGATCCGCTCCGGTGGACTTGGTGGTACCAGTATCGTGGGGCAGACCGGCTCGCGACGCGCGGCTCGCGGCGCCGTCGCGGCCGCCGGGGTGGCGGTGCTGGTGCTGATGCTGGGGGGGATGACCGCGAAATTTCCGGGCGCGTCGGGCTCCTGCCCGGGGTTCCCGCTATGCGGTGGCAGCCTTCTTCCCGCGCTGCCGGCGCAGCACGTCCAGATGACGCACCGGATCCTTGCATTTCTACTATTCTTTCACGTGCTGGGACTTCTGATCGTGTTTACCAAACGGCGCGAGGCGCCCACGGTACTGCGCACGGTTCGCATCGCCTTCGCTCTGATCGTGCTCCAGATAGTGATAGCGGGCGCGATGATCGGCCTGCAACTTCCACCGGAGCTCCGCTCGCTGCATCAGGCAGTGGGTGTGGCAATCTGGTTGAGTCTTTTCACTCTCGCATACCTCGCGCGCATGGCGGCTGATACATCGGGTGCTGGTGCCGAGGCAGTCGCATTGCCTGTCGAGTTGGCCCCTGTGGCTCAGGAACCGGTGCCCGGGCCGAGTATCGCGGTGATCGTCGCGCGGGGGGCGCAGTCATGACCAGCGCAGCCGTTACCCAGGAGCGCACCTCGTCGCTGGTGCGCGACCTGGTGATGCTCACCAAGCCGCGCATCATCTCGCTCCTCCTGGTCACCAGCGTTGCTCCGATGTACGTCGCTGGCCAGCCCAGCCTCACTCTGGTCCTGCTGGTCACCCTTGGCGGCTACCTGATGGCCGGCGGAGCCAACACGGTCAATATGTACATCGACCGTGACATCGACGATCGCATGGCCCGTACTCGCCTGCGCCCCATTCCGAGCGGGCGCATGGACCCGCGCGCGGTGCTGGCGTTCGGCGTGGCACTGGCCACGGCCGCGACGGCGCTCTTCGCGTACACGGTGAACGTGCTCAGCGCCGCTCTTGCACTCGCGGGCTTCTACTTCTACGTCTTCATCTATACCCGCTGGCTCAAGCGTCGCACGCCGCACAACATCGTGATCGGTGGCGCCGCCGGTGCCTTCCCACCGCTCGTGGGGTGGGCCGCGGTGACTGGTCGCATCGATCTCACCGCCATCTATCTCTTCCTGATCATCTTCTACTGGACGCCGCCGCACTTCTGGGCTCTCGCGCTCCTCAAGCAGCACGACTACGGCCGCGCGGGCGTGCCCATGGCGCCGCTCATCTGGGGCGAGCGCGAGACGATGTGGCAGATGCTCTGGTACACGATGATCCTCGTCCCGCTGACGCTCCTCCCCGTGGCGTTCGGCGCCTTCGGGCTCATCTACTTCGTGTCGGCGGTGGTGCTCGGCAGCATTCTGTTCGCGGGGATTCTCAAGATCATGCGCACCGCGCAGTGGACCGCGAGTGCGTGGAAGCTCTATAAATTCTCTCTCCTCTACCTCGCGCTACTCTTTCTCGCGATGGCCATCGACCGGGGCGTGTTCCGTTGATGACCTGGAGCGATGGGCTGCCGAGGTCGGAGCTGCCGGGGACGGGTTCCCGGCCGACTCCACCTGCGCAGCCGGAGCTCGGCGTCCTGATCTCGGCCGGAGCCGGTGAGCCCGATCGACTGATCCTGCTCCACCGGCCCGCCGCTGGCCGGGTGCACCTGCGCGAGTGGTCCACGCACAACTGGTCGGGCGCGCCAGACGAGCGGGACATCACGGTGGCCGAGGCGCTCGCCATCTTCCAGGGCGCCTACGATGCGCGCCGCCGCATGAGCGTATCGCTCAAGGGAGTTCAGGCATGGCTCGCAGGCCGTCCCGCTTGAGGGGATCCAGTAGCGAGAGCGACAGGGCGGGGAGCGCGAGCGGAGAAGCC
>DATCXG010000551.1:0-2302 GCA_036565945.1 Gemmatimonadaceae bacterium | reverse complement strand
TCGATGATGCGGTTGCCGCATCGGGCGGCACGGCGGGACCCACGAGCCAGCGCGCGGTAGCCCGGGCTACGATGTCACCGCTCCCATCGCGGACCACCGACTCGAACTGATGTTCGCGCTGCTCGACCGCGTCGACCGCCGGCGCATCACACTCGGCGGTGAGTCTCCCGCGCGCCTTCTTCAGGTAGTCTATGGATAGCCCGGTCACGATCGCGCGCGAGCGCTCGGGGAGCCCAGTGAGCATTGCAAGCCCGCTGGTTACCTCTGCCAGATTCATCAATGCGATTGCATGAATGGAGTTGAGGTGATTGCGTACAGCGCGCCGATCGCGGATCGTCACGCGAGCGTAACCAGGGCGCAATTCGCTCACCCGCGGCGTGATGCTCCCGGTGTACGGCACCATGAAGCCGAGCAGGCGGCTGAACGCCCACTTCCCACCTGGCAGAGGACTCAGCCTCCGCCAGAGCCAGAGCAGCCGTGCGCCAGGCGCGGTAGAAGCGGCCATGTCAGCATGGTAACGCGAAACGCGCTCGGATGGCAACGCGCATCACGAGATGCGCAACTATCGGGGTGGAATCGTCAACTCGACCTGGTCGCCTGGCTGCACGGTGATCTCGTCGCTCACCGGCGCCCGGTCGCTTCCCACAGGATCCGCGATGAAGCGCATAGTCTGCAGCCCACCTACGAGATAAGCCGGCAGGGTAAACGTGCTGGTAGAGTTCCCTGTAGCCATACCCAGGCGAACACGCTGACCACCGGCGAATACGTAGATGGTCATGTCGGCGAATCCCTGATTCTCCACGCGCACAGTGGTCTTCTCGGGAGCCCGTGCCGTGGCGCCATTCGACTTCGCCCCACGAGCGCACGCCACAAGTCCCAGGCAGAGCGCCACGGCGCCAATCGTCCGCATCACGATTCCCACGACCACCTCCCTACCCGAAGTTCATCCCGCAGAAAGTCACCGCCCCACCTGGAGCCTACGGGTGTGACCGTCCCGCGGGATCGGCGCCGCACCCCGCTTCACTCCGCCCACTCTCTCCACACCGCGCGAGCTCGGCGCAATCCCTCAACATGATGCACCCTCAACCCTCACGGCCGCCAGGCCCGGCGAGCGGCTCTTCGAGCGGATCTCCAGACTCAGTCCGTCGGGTCTCTCTCCTGGCTCTTCCCTATGGACGTCGGCCCCCACGCCGGCGCATCACTCGCCGGGAACGACTCCTGAGATGCCTCGTCAACCCGCGAGTTAGCCACGGCCGCGGCCAGGATGTCGATGAGTTTGGCGCAGAATTGCCGAATGTCATCCGTCCCACGGCTAGTGAGCAGCTGCTGATCCACGACTGACGCCCTGTCCTCCCAGCTTCCGCCGGCGCCCTCGATCTCGCGCGCCAGATCGCTCGCTGAAGTGAGAGTTCGGCCGCGCACCGCATCGACCTCCACCAGCAGGGCCGGCCCCTCGCCGATCGCCGCCACTGGTCTGCCGAGCGCCGCGAAGTCGCGCACGAAGCGCACCGCATCGGCATTCGCGCGCAGCGCACCCACACTCACAGCCCCACCAGGAATGACCAGCGCACCGTGATCGCGCGCTACCGCGGTCGACACGCTCCGGTCTACAGGGAACACATCGCCCGACTCCGAACCGTGCATTCCCGATAGCCCACCAGTGTTTGGCGACACGATCTCCACGTCCGCGCCAGCACGTCGCAGCACATGCAGCGGCGCCTCGAGCTCCACCTGCTCCACGCCGTCCGCAGCGAGGATGGCGACCTTCAACCTCGCCAGTGGCGACCGAGCCTGCTCGCTCTCAGCCACGATTCCTCCCCCGGCGTTCATGTCCCTTCCCCTTCCCCCTCCCACTCTTCTTCCGCGCCGTCCCGTCTCCCGCCCTGCTTTCCCCTGCATCAGCCTCCCGGTTCCTCAGCTCGGCCTGGACCGGGTTCTCGTTCGACGGAGGAATGAAGCTTCCCTCGCCTCTCTCGTTCTTCTCGCGCCGTTCGCTCTCGGCCAGCCGCTGCTTGTCGGCATCGTGCAAGGCCTCACCCTGATCCAGAGACTTGTAATCCGTCGCGCCAGCCTCGCCTGGATCGATCTGGTATTGATCCGGTCGTTTACCGCCCATGAGATGCCTCGCGTAGTATGCTGCCCGATCGTGTGTCAGGAACCATGCCGCGCGCGCTGCCGGGCGCATCCCTCCACGCGCGCGGCGCACGCGAGGCGTGACTGTTGCACGAGTGCTCTTCTCTCAGACATGACGCAGGCTCTACGAGTTACCGTCCCGTGTGGTGCTGTAACAGAGCAGTGGCGG
>DATCXG010000531.1:0-12292 GCA_036565945.1 Gemmatimonadaceae bacterium | reverse complement strand
CGGCCGCCACGCCGCTCAGCGGCGCTCGAGCCACGCTCGCGAGCGCCGCGTCCGAGCGAACTGGATGGAGCAGGTAGAGTGCCGACACCGGGAGGCATGCCTGATTCATATGTCCGGAGTCGCCTGGCTCGATCACGATCTTTCCGCCAGCTCCCATGCGCCCTCCGTCAGCTTCCCCCAGGTGGCGCGCGGCGTCTCGAAGCAGGCGGACATGGGGCACGCCCGGGCGCATACGCGGCACAGGCTCCAGCTCCAGCGAGACCACGTCGTCCGTCATCAGGCGCGCACCGGCTCTCACGAGCGCTTGCGCGAGGGTGGACTTCCCGTGCCGCTTGGGCGCCAGGAACGCCACGGCGCCAGCACCCAGCTCCACGGCGCTCCCGTGCAGGGACAGCGCGCCGGCGGCATGCATGGCCGTGGGGATCACGCGGCCGAGCACGTCGAGCTGGACGGCCTCCAGCGCGGCATCGCGGATGGGGTACCAGTCGATGCGCGTGCCCGTGGCGTCGATGTCGAAGACGCCGGTGTCATCGTACGAGAGTCGGAACCCGCTCTCGTGGCGGAACAGCCGCACGCGGATCGCACCATCCACCTGGTCCTCGCCCAGTGGCTGCGTCGCGGAGGGAGCTGGCTCGCCGCTCGCGCGCCGAAGGCTCCACTGCGGCTCGCCGTGCCCCAGTGGTAAAAATGAAAACGGGATCTCCGAGCGCAGAGACCCCCCGTAAACCGAATAATCGGGCATCGAAGAGGGAGGTGTGGTGGGACGCCCCGACGCCGGGACATCCCACCACGCTGGTCGTCAGGAACGGCCGCCGATGCAACCCGCAGCCGAGCCCGGATTCGCAGCAGCGGTGCAGCCACTGGGCTGGTCGGAGTCTTCGCCGACTCCAACGGAGATGTCCCAGCCGGGATCGCTCTTGCCCGCCTGCGTCAGCTCGCGCAGGGTGCCGAAGCGCTGCACCCGGGGTGTTGAATACATGTTGCTCCTCCTTGGTGAATTCCGGGGCGACGCTGCCCCGATGGTGGCCCGGCCATCGTGGCCGGGGTACCAGTGGAAACCTTCAACTGACAATTGCCATTCGAGTGCTGCCCTCGTGCGCCTCGCTATCCATCTCGCTCCGGTGTGATGCTCGGGCCCGGAGCCACAGCTCGACTTCCATCGTGAGGTAGAGCGATACGCACATATTCGGATCGTCCCGCCTCACGCTGTCTTCCCACGATCGCCGAAACTCGCGCGGGTCGAGGATTCCCAGATCTCCCAGCACCGGATCACGCATGGTCTGCTCGATGAGATCCGGCATCGCGGCCTGGATCGCGCCAGTGAGATATCGGATCGGGCTGCCGGTGCGACGCGGCCGGGGCGCGAGTACCTCGTCGGGCAGCAATCCCTTCATCGCTCGCCGCAGCAGCCGCTTGGTCTCGCGCCCCGATCGCCGATCGGACACTGGGCGCGATGCCGCGAAGCGCAACACCCGCGAGTCCGTGAACGGCGATCGGTGTTCCACCCCTTCCTCCAGTGCGAAGGTCCCGAGCGAAGCCGTCATCCGTCCGATGAGTGGTCGTGTGAGCTGCCACGCCGTCTCGTAGGCCGCGTGGCTCCGCGCCCCGCGTTCCGGCACGTGCCGACGTTCCCTGTCCAGCAGTCCATGCTCACGCGCGAAGCGCGCGCGAATCCACGCGGGCGGGCGTCGTTCGATCGTATCCACCACAGGACGGCCGCCGCGCATGTTCGCAATCCTGAGTAGCACCGGCGCCGGTAATGATGGCAGCAGGGTCTGACGGAGCAACTCCCGCCACCCGCCGCCGCCGCGCGCGCGCCACTCCTTCACGAAACTCGGCCACCGGCCCGCCGCGAACAGATCAGCAAGATAAGAGCTGGAGGCTTGAAAGAGCTGGTCCCCGCCGTTTCCATCGAGCACGATCCTGGCGCCGAGCGATTGGCCAGTGCGCGCCAGTGCACGGTTCATCATCTCGAAGGGATGCGGGAACGGCTCGTCCCGCCGCGCGGCGCGGTCCAGAAGCCCCTCGAGCGGCGGAACGTCCCCCGACCTCACCCACGTTGTGTCGGTGCCCCAGTGTGCGACTATGGAGGAGATCACCTCGTCCTCGCGCCCCGGGTCGCCTTCCGGGAAGCTGATCGACACCGCATCCAGGGTGCGTCGTCCATCACCTGAGTCGCGCAGCAACTGCTGGCCCGTGGCGTACAGTGATGGCGAGTCCCACCCCCCGCTCAGGCAGAGTGCCGTGGGGCCGGTATGCGCGAGACGTTCATCCACCGCGGCGCTCAGCAGGCTCCGGAGCTCCTCGGCGGCCTCGTCGAATCGCGCACCACCGTGATCCGCGAATTCGGGCACCGGCCAGTAGGCTGCCACGCGCGAAGGCTCGCCCGCGCGCCAATGTAGATGATGCCCGGGGGGGAGGCGCTGGATACCACGCCAGCACGTCTCGGTGGCCGAACCCGTCAGCGTGCCCGCCTCCTCCGCGATGACGGCCAGATCGAGCTCCCTGGGACATTCGGGGTGTGCCTGCAATCCCGCGAGCGATGAGGCTACGAGCAGGGTGTTGCCGGCCTCGGCGAAGTAGAGTGGTCGCTTGCCGGTGAAGTCGCGCGCCGCGAACACGGACCTGGTCCGCGCGTCCCAGACGACGAAGGCGAAATCTCCCTCGAGCTCGCGCGCACAGTCGGCTCCCCACGCCAGATACGCGGTGAGAATCAGCTCACTGGGGGTCTCGCCTGGTGGCGGCGCGCCGTGGTCGCGCAACTTGCGCGCGAGATCGGCGCGGTAGAACAACGACGCATCGGCGGCAACGGCCACGTCGCCCTGTCGCGCTACTACCACCGGCCCCGAAAGGGCGGGATCGAGCTCCCACTCGTAGCGGGCCGCGGCGAGCACGATGGTCCCGATGCTGTGCACGGCCGAGCAGTCCGCTCCTCTGCGACGCATCGCGCCGAGCATACGGGCGGCCTGCCGCGGGTCGGCGACTGCGCCGGGAGCACCGAACACGCCGAGGATCGAGCTCACGCGGAGGCGTTGTCGGTGAAGCGCACGAGCCCGAACTTCTCGAGCGATGCCATGAGCGCCTGCGCGTCGCGCCGGATCACGGGAATCTCCGCGTCCGGGTGCTCCGTCGCCATTCTCGCGACCAGATCGTCGAGCGATCCGGATGCAGTCGGCAAGAGCTCCCACAGGCGTGCTCCTTCATCGTTGAGGCCAAAGTAGACCTCGTCCGTGCAGTGATAGATCACCGCACCATCGTTCAGGCGTTTGAAGATCGCAGCCTCTGTCGGTACCGGCAGCATTGTTCTCCTGATGTGAAAAGCTGGCACCGCGGTGCCCGTGCGGCGTGGCCTGCCCCGACAGGGTGTGGCCCGTTGTCCGCGATGGAGTCACCAATCGTGCCGCCGGCCCCGACCGTAGCGCGGCTGCATTGTTACGATCCACTGTCAGCCATCGCGTTGCCATCGTTGGTGTTATGGAATGCCTGGTTCTCGCGTCGATCGGCCGGCTGTAGCACGCATGCGACGAGGCGTGGCATCCCAGCGCGACACCTGTGTGTCGGCCGGGGGAGAAGGGCGGCTTGTCGGAGACCGCCGCGTGATCCCATCTGGCGCCTGTGACGCCGGGTGAAGCATGGTGGATTCCTGGCGAGGAAAGCCGACTATGTGGCGGGTACTTGACGTCGGTACGAGGCGACGTAGTATGTGCTCCTCGAGAAAGCCGACAGCGACATGACAATCTCTATCGACCGAGCGCTCAATACATCTCTCATTAAAGGCCAATATGGCATCCACTAATGCTCCACGGCTCGCAGCTGGCATCATCGCAAGTGTTCTCATGCTCGCTGGCTGCGCGCCCGATTCATCCTCCCCAACTAACGCGGATCGCGCCGCTCGGGTCTCGCTGGCGCGCGCTGGCTACGACCAGGCAGGCGCCCACCGCCAGTACGGGCCGGCCATCAAGGTCGGTGACGGGATGGCGCGGTCGTATGTCGTCGTGGACTCGAAGCAGGGGGGGGCACCGCTGGAACTGGGCGTTGCGCTCGACGCCCAGGCGCTGGACGGGCTCCCCCGCGACATGATGATGTACATGTACATTCTCAAGCTCCCTGCGCTTGCTCCGGCGCCATACCAGTTCATCGAATTGGACTGGAACCCGATGGGACATGAGCCACCGAATGTGTACACCGTGCCGCACTTCGATTTCCACTTCTACACCATGTCGCTTGCGGAGCACAATTCGATCGTGCCGAGCGATCCGGACTTCGCGGCCAAGGCGAATAACGTCCCCACAGGCGGATATGTACCGGCCTTTTTCGTTCCGCTCGCCGGGCCCGGTGGCACCCCCGCCGACGTCGCCGTCCCGCAGATGGGCGTGCACTGGAGCGACGTTCGCTCGCCCGAGCTGCAGGGATTGCTGGGTCACCCGGAGAACGTCGAGCCCTTCACGAAGACGTTCATCTACGGCTCCTGGAACGGGCGCTTCACCTTCTACGAGCCGATGATCACGGTCGATTACCTGCGTACGCGGCCCGATGTGACGACCCCGATACCTGTGCCGGCGTTGTATCCGCAGTCTGGGTACTTCCCGACGGCGTACAAGGTCACCTACGATGCGCAGGCCAGGGAGTACCGGGTGGCGCTCTCCGGGCTTACCGCGCGTCCCTGAGCGAGTAGTAAGTAGTCCGTAGAGAGGCCAGAACAGGCATGGACCCGGGGTCCAGGCCTGTTCTGGCCTCCAGTCATCCACCGTTGGTGATCGACACGGCGCGGGACTCGCTACTCTGGACACGGTGCCTTCCTTGCTGCACATCTGTTTTATCCCGAGCCAGGAGAGGCATGATGCCAGGCTGCTTCGAGTTGAGCGAGAATGACGACGGCCGGTTCCGATTTGTCGTGAACGGGGCGGGCATCGATTCCGTCAGAGCGAATGGCTCCTCGAGAACCGTGAAAGACGACATGGGGTTATACTAGGCTTCATGATCGACTTCTTCCCGCGGCAGACGATCGAATGGCGGGTGCGAGATCTCTCGGCGCTCCGCCGGCTCACTGTGTCGCTGGTCGGGATGGCGGTCATCACCGGTGTGGTGGCGCACCTCTACCGATGGCTCCTGCTCTCTCACCGCCCGTCTGGCATCTGGCTTCTGTTCGCGGGCATTGCCGGCGGGATGACGATTCTGCTCGGCTTCACCACCGCCCACCTGGGTAATCATCCCGTGCGCCAGTGGGTGTGGCGCGCCCCGGTGTTCGCGGCGGTCGAGAGCCTCTCAGAGGCGGTGGTGAGCGCGGTACTGATCGCGGCCGGGGTGGAGCGCTTTGGCAGCGAGCTTGCCCAGTGGAACGACTGGCCATCGCTCGCTCTCGCGACCTTCTACCGTCGCACGCTGGTCATCCTTGTCTTCACCATCATACTTGCGGCGGTAGTGCAGTGGGTGCGCTTCACTCTACTCAAGCGTGAACACCGGGAGTCCACGGCTATCGCGGTAGGGAAAGACGAGGGGTAGGGGTCGAGGCTACGGCTCCTCCTGTTCCTCCTGTATGCACTTCACGCATTCGAGCTCGGTGCCGAGGCGGCTCGCACGTCCCTCGGGTGTGGTCACCCAGGTCCTGACCTGCCAGGGAGGATCGTGTCGGACATGCTGAGTATGGCCGCATTCCAGGTCCGCCACCCAGTGGTGTTCTTCATCCTGGTGGAACCCCACAATCTTGCTGGAGCGCGCGGGCCCCGCACACTTGTCTCGCCGCATCTATCCTTCTCTGGTTGCATGGCAACTGCAAGTATCACTCAGAATCGCTCGCCCTTTGCCTCGCGGGCCTGACTGCCCACCGGACGGATTCGCGTCCAGATGGTATGGAAGAAGAGCAGGATCCCGATGATCTGGGCGAACCCCGCGAGCACCACTACCACGCGCAGCCACAGGCCGTCCACCGAGGCGCGCAGCAGCTCGCCAGCAACGCGGACCGCGGTTCCGACGGTGAGCACCCAGTAGGCCGCATTCGCCGTCCTCGGGTTGTAGCGCTCGTCTCCCTTCTCGGGACGCGGGAAGAGCCAGAGCGCCACGCCGAGGATCATCATCATCACGAATCCCACGAATAGTGCGTGCGTGTGAGCGCTCACGACGTAGGACGTGGGGAACCGGCCGAATAGCTCGCGACGCACGATCATCCAGCCGCCGATCGTGAGCCCCACGGCGAGAAAGATGATGGCGGTCTTGACGTAGCGGCGAACGAGGGAGTGCATCGATCAGCTGGAGCGCGAGATCAGCATCGCTCGCGCGGCACGGCGATCGCCTGGTCGCGGTGCATGGGACGCGATGCTACCCGCGGCCTGATTGGCGCCGCGAGGGCGCGGCCGTCGATGGTACGCCAGAGATTGTAGATGAACGCGTAGGCCCCGATGGCCGCGAGTGTCCCGCCAACGACCAGTACGGCAACCCCGAGCGCCAGGTGCACTCGGAGCACCAGGCCCACCACCATCAGCGAGAGTCCCACGTTCGACATCCACCACTGCGCCCCACCCAGCCGCCGACTGTGCAGCGGGTGGCCGGTGAAGCGCGGGACGACGTGGTATGCGATGCCGTAGATCATCATGGCCACGAAGCCGAGCAGGTTCATGTGCATGTGCGCGGGCCGATATACGATCCACGACGGATATACCGCCATGCACACGCCGAGCGTGACGCCGAGAGCAAGCCATGTGAGGCTTGCTTTGAGAAAGGCTTTCACGAACCATTCCATCAACGGGCCTCCAGTGGGACCGGCATCGGCACACAGTGCCGGATCGGGCGACGAATTGTCGCAGCGCACCCCGTGAGTTGGCGTGACGATTGTCACAGGTGGCAACTGGTGTGCGCCGATGCTTACTTGAACATAAGCCATGGACACTACCGCACTCCTCCGGCAGCTCCCGATCTTCTCGGGGCTCGGCGACGAAGCTCTCGCCAGGCTCTCCGAGCGGTGTGTGGCGCGCACCTTCGCGGCTGGCCACTTGCTGTTCACGGCCGGTGAGGCATGCCGCGGTCTCTACATCGTCGAACGCGGTCGCGTTCGCATCTTCCGGACGAGCCCCGAAGGGCGGGAGCAGGTGCTGCACATCGAGGGTCCTGGTCGCACCGTTGCCGAGCTCCCGATGTTCGACGGAGGGCCCTATCCCGCATCCGCGATAACGATCGAGGAGTCGCGACTGGTATTCCTGCCACGCGCCGACTTCGAGTATCTGTACCGCACACATCCGGATGTGGCGGACGCGGTCATCCGTTCGCTGGGCGCGCGGCTCCGGCACCTGGTGCAGGTGGCGGAGACACTCGCCTTCCGCGATGTGGCGGCGCGGCTGGCGATGCTCCTGGCCGATTACGCCGAACGGAGTGGGGAGGCCACGAGCGCTGGGGTAGAGCTCACGCTGCGTCGCACGCAGGAGGAGCTTTCACTGGAGATCGGCACGGCTCGCGAATCCGTATCGCGTGCGCTGAAACAGCTCCGGCGCCACGGGCTCATCAAGACCCTCGGGCGCGACCGGATCCTCATACCCGACATCGCGAGGCTCCGGGCGATGCTCCCGGCGGGCGTGCGCTCGGATGGCAGCCCTCGCTCACGAGCGTCGCCCGAAACCCAGTGATCCCTCGCTGGCCGGGCCTGAAGCGCACGCCGGCATGTCGCGAACATGGTGTCGGGTACCGCACCCTTGACCCTATACCATAGTGCAGATGCGATCTTCTTTCCCGCTCATCGAACGGTATTCACCTTCATTCATCGCGGTATCATGCCAGTACGTGGTCCACGCATCAAGAAGATTCGCCGGCTCGGCACACAGCTACCGGGGTTGACGCGAAAGTCCGCCGATAAGAATCCGCAGCCGCCGGGAGCGCATGGCGGCAAGCCCAGTCGCCAGCGCGTGAGCGCTTATCGTCGCCGGCTGGAGGAGAAGCAGAAGGTGCGCTTCAACTACGGCATCACGGAGCGGCAGTTGCGTCGCTACCTGGAGCGGGCTCGCACGGAACCGGGACCCACTGGCGGGAACCTCCTCGCGCTCCTCGAGCGCCGGCTGGACAATGTGGTCTTTCGCCTGGGGTTGGCGCCAACGATCCCTGCAGCGCGGCAGCTCGTCGCGCACGGCCACATTAGCGTGGGCGCGCGTAATGTGGACAGGCCCTCTTACGAGGTAGCACCGGGCGATGTGGTGGCGCTCGCACCGCGCCCACGGAGTCGCGCTGCGCTCCATGCGGTGGCCGAGGGTGCGGCTTCGCTCACACTACCGCGCTACCTCGAGCGCGACCCCGGCAACCCATATGCAGGACGCGTGGTGGCGATGCCGGCGCGATCGGACATTCCGCTCCCGGTGCGCGAGGCAATGATCGTGGAGTTCTACGCGCGCTGACGAGCAACGAAATCTGTGATGGGCACCCCGGTCGCAGAAGATCGGGCGATGCCCGTGCTCTTCCGGCGAGCGGTGGAAGCGCCGGTGCCCGATCACGCGCGGCCTCGCCGACCTCCAGTGGGTGACATGAGACCTCATGCAGCGTGACAGCCTGCGTCGGATGCTCGAACGTACCCCTGACCCAGCGTTCGCGCTCACGACATTCGGGGAGCTCTGGGCGTGGAACGCCGCGGCCGAGGCGCTCACGGGTTTCCCGGCCGCGGATGTGCTGAACCGGCCGTTCGCGACGCTGACGGACGCCCGGGATCCGCTGGGTAAACCGATCGACGATGAGTACTGTGCGCGCGTCATTCGCGACGGCGGCTCGGCGAGCTTCGACATCGAGCTCCGAGCCGCGGATGGCAGGCTGATCTGGCTCAATGTTTCGGTGCTCGTGTTCGAGCCGCTGCGAGCGAGCCCCGCGCTGGTAGTGCATCTCGCGCACGACATCACGGCCAGCCGCAAGCGACGACTGCTCTACGAGCGCCTGGTCGGTAGCGCGCGTGAGATCGTGCAGCTCGCCGATGAAGAGCACCACCTCGTGCCCGTATCTCCGCTCACCGAGCAGGAGAGGCGCATCCTCCAACTATTCGCCAACGGTCACACGCCGTCCCAGGTGGCGCGCGATCTGGATATCGCCGCGCAGACACTGCGCAATCACCTGTACAACGTGAACAAGAAGCTGGGAACGCGAGATCGGCTGGAGGCGGTGACGCACGCCGTGCGGCGTGGACTGATCTGATGTTGCCGCCGGTATAACCGTCCCGCACCGTAGTACGCTCGCGTCATTGTTGAGCTGAGCCCGAGACACCTATCATGGCGGTAGGCAATCAACGGGAGGTCTCACATGACGCTCGTGGAACAGCTGGGTACTTTCGCCGCGCAGGCGAGGTTCGAGGATGTATCGCCCGCCGCGCGAGTGCAACTGAAGATCCGCATTCTCGACGCGCTGGGCTGCGCTCTGGGTGCGCTGGATGGTGAGCCGGTGCGCCGCGTCCGACAATACGTCACGGAGTTCGGAAGTGACGGGCCCTGCACGCTGATCGGTGGCGGGAACGGCTCTCCCCACCAGGCGGCGCTGCTCAATGGGGCGCTGGTCCGCTATCTCGACTTCAACGACAGCTACCTCGCCCCGGACGAGACCTGTCATCCGTCCGACAACCTGGGCGCGGTACTGGCCGCCGCGGAGCTGGCGAACGCCGATGGGCCGACACTGCTCACCGCTCTCGCCGTGGCGTACCAGGTGCAGTGCCGGCTCAGCGACGCGGCGCCGGTGCGGGATCACGGCTTCGATCACACGACCCACCTCGCGTACGCCGCGGCGGCCGGCGCATCACGCGCTCTGGGTCTCGACGCCGAGCGTACCGCCAACGCCGTAGCCATCAGCGGTACCGCGCTGAACGCACTGCGCGTGACACGTACTGGAGTGCTCTCCAACTGGAAGGGTCTGGCTGCGCCATTCGCCGCCTCCGGCGCCATGCAGGCGGTCGGGCTCGCCGCGCACGGGATCACAGGTCCTTCGGAAGTCTTCGAGGGGAACAAGGGGTTCATGCAGACCATTGCGGGCCCGTTCGCCATCGACTGGGGCGGCGAGGGACTGGATCTGGTGAACGATACGATCCTCAAGCGCTTCAACGCCGAGATCCATTCGCAGACGGCCATCCTCGCAGCGCTCGACCTCCAGCGACTCCACGGGTTCACGGCTGATCGTGTGGCGTACGTGGACATCGAGATCTTCGATGTCGCTCACCGCATCATCGGAGGTGGAGAGGAAGGCGACAAGCTCCTGGTTCTCACGAAGGAGGATGCCGACCACAGCCTGCCCTACATGGTGGCGGTGGCGCTCCTCGATGGCACGGTGATGCCCGAGCAGTATGAACTCGCGCGCATCGAGCGAGCCGATGTACAGGCGTTGCTCCGCCGCGTGGTCGCGCGGCCGATCGACGACTTCTCGCGCCGCTTCCCCGCCGAGATGCCGGTCTGCGTGACGATCACGCTCGATGATGGACGCGTGCTGACCCGGGAGCTGCACGACTACCCGGGGTTCCACACGCGACCGATGGAATGGGACGACGCTGCCGCGAAGTTCACTGCGCTCGGCTCGGCGCACGTGCCGGAGAAACTGCTCGGTGAGATCGCTGGCGCCGTAGGAGAGTTGGACCAGATGACCACCGTGACCGAGCTGACTCGACTGCTCGGCGAGGTGAAGGTGCACCAACCGCGAGCAGCGCTCGCGGTGGCCTGATCAGAGGAGGAACGAGATATGACAACCACGATGCAGGCACCCGATACCATGCAATCGCCGCAATCGCCGACCGGAGCTCTTGTTGGGACGCCTGACCGGGCAACCTTCGACTTTCTGAGGCGCAACGATCGGCAGGCGAAGCCGCGCACGCGCGGGATAACGGAGATCCGCGGGCCCTACTACACTCCGCTGGGCAAGCGCGCGCTGCAGGATATCCTGGAGACCATGGGCACTTACGTGGACACGCTGAAGTTCGCGGGCGGCTCGTTCACGCTCATGCCGCCCGATGCGCTCTCGGAGCTCATCACCATCTGCCACGAACATGGCGTCCGCGTCTCCACGGGCGGCTTCATGGAGCGAGTGCTCACGCAGGGAGAGAAGGCGGTGTCCCGCTACATCGACACGTGCGCCGCGGTGGGCTTCGATATCATCGAGCTCTCGAGCGGCTTCATCACCATTCCGGCCGATGATTGGCTCCGGCTCATCGAGCGGGTGCAGCGCGCCGGCCTCAAGGCCAAGCCGGAGGTGGGGATCCAGTTCGGCGCGGGGGGTGCGACGGCGGAGGACGATATCAAGGGCGAGGGGCAGCACGATGTAGCATGGACCATCCAGCTCGCACGCCGCTTCCTGGAGGCGGGCGCATACCAGATCATGATCGAATCGGAGGGCATCACGGAGAATGTGCGCACGTGGCGCACCGACGTGCCCGCGCGGCTCATCGACGCACTCGGGCTGGAGCCGATCATGTTCGAAGCGGCGGATCCGGCGGTGTTCCAGTGGTACATCAAGCATTACGGCCCCGAGGTGAACCTCTTCGTCGACCACAGTCAGATCGTGGAGCTCGAGTGCCTGCGCGAGGGAATCTGGGGGACGGCGAGCCTGTGGGGGCGCGTGTTGACGTACAAGGGATGATCGTGCGAACTGCATGCTCATTCCCGTGAGCGTGGGGATCCAGCGTGGTGCAAGTACAGGTGGAGAGAGATGGAAAAAGGCAGCGCATCCGTACGGTGGGTGCGCCGCCTTCCTACCATCTGTCCAGGACCTTCAACGGCGGCTGATCTTCACGCGCCAGATCTCCGGGCCTTCTGCCTCGTACGTCCAATCAAAGGTGTCGGGGCGCTCGGCCATGAGCTGGTAGCGGAGCGGCCGTGGGTCATGGTCGTTCACGAGCATCAGCGACTGGCCGCTCGTGAGGCTGTCGAATGCCCTGAAGATGGATGGGTGCTTGTCGCGCGGCGGGATCGCGCGCACATCGAGTTCAATCTGCTGAGCCGGCATGCTGATATCTCCTGAAAGGAGGAAGGAAGCGGGTTTTGCGCCGGGCGCGTGTCGGGTTGGCCAGTCGGCGCGCACAGTACTCGGCGGTGGCGGTGGTGTTCAGGTAGCCCGCCATATCCGGACGAGCACACGATCCGCGTGCGATTCATCCACCTCGCACGCGTACCCACGCTCGGCGAGCATGGGAATGAGGAACTGGGGGACCCGGGCATTGATCTGAATCAGCTCGTGCCCGTCCGGGAGCTTTTCGAGCGCGGCCAACGTGCGCAGCAGCGGTTCCGGCGGTCCGAATTCCCGGACGTCCAGATAGACTATGCGCTCATCACCGTTGCTGGCTGCCGCGGCGGCGCCGTCGGCG
>DATCXG010000523.1:0-2165 GCA_036565945.1 Gemmatimonadaceae bacterium | reverse complement strand
GGCGCCCGCCGTGGCACGGGTTGCGGTGCATGACGTTGCGGCGCGCCGCGTTGCGCAGACGCAGGAGTTTCCGCTATCGGGCACTCCAGGCAGCGAATCGTGGCGCATGGATGTGCACGGAATCGCGGATGAGATCGAGCGTTGGACGACCGGAGTGCGCGGCATAGCGCGCACGCGCATCCTGTACGTTCGGGCCGGGAGAGTGTACGTTGTAGACAGTGATGGCCACGGCGAACGGGCGGTCACTCAGCCCGGTACGGTGATGGCGCCGGCGTGGCATCCGGATGGTCATCACATCGCTTACAGTCGGCTCGGTACGCGCGGCTGGAACATAGAGGTCCTGGACCTGGCGGCTGGGAGGGGGAGCGCGGTGGCCGCCGCCGCTGGCGGGCTCAATACGACACCGGCTTTCTCACCCGATGGAAGGTCGCTCGCATATGCCCACGGTCTGGAGAATGGAACGGATCTGTTTGTCGTGAATGCCTTCAACGGTGGTCAGGCGCGACGGATCACCCTGGGGCGCGGCACCGACAATGTGTCGCCCAGCTTCAGCCCGGATGGCCGCCGGCTCGCGTTCACTTCGGGGCGCTCTGGCCACCCGGAGGTGTACACGGCCGACTTCGACGGTTCGAACATGGAGTTGTTGACACCATTCAACTTCGGCGACCAGAATTATCGTTCCAACCCTGACTGGTCGCCTGACGGGCGGATGATCGTTTTCCAATCACAACTGGATGGCCAGTTCCAGATCATGACCATCACCCTCCGCGACAGAACCGTCAGACAGCTCACCAGCGAGGGAGGCAACGAGGATCCGGCGTGGGCACCGGACGGAAGGCACGTGGTGTTCACGTCATCGCGCACGGGGGTGAAGCAGCTCTTCGTGCTCGACACGGAGTCGGGGCGCGCTCGACAACTCACGCACAGCGCGGGATCCCGGCTTGGCGCATGGTCGCGATACCTGGGCCGCGCGCCGTAACGATAGTAGCATAGTTGTTCGTTCGTTCACTCATAAACTCGGAGACAGACATGACTGGCAAGTACCGCCTCGCACCTGCCATGCTCCTCGCCATTGCCGCCCTCGCGGCTTGTGGCAAGAAACAGCAGCCCGCCCCACCCCCAGCCCCCGTGCCGGTGAATCAGGACAGCATCGACGCGGAACAGGCGCGGAGAGATTCAATCGCAGCGGCTGAAGCCGCGCGACGTGACTCACTCGCCAAGGCGCAGGCAGAGGCTGATCGCCTCCGGGCGGAGCACGAGGCGGCGTTGGCGACCCTCTCGCAGGCCATATTTTTCGAGTACGACAGTGATGCTCTCAGCGAGCAGGCGACGTCGGCTCTCGATGCCAAGCTCGCCATTCTGAACGCTAACCCGAGCGCCCGCATCCGTATCGAAGGCAATACGGACGACCGTGGATCCGACGAGTACAACCTGGCTCTCGGACAGCGCCGTGCGGCGCAGGCAAAGCGCTACCTCACCCAGCGTGGTGTGAGCGACGATCGTATCGAGATCATCAGTTACGGAGAGGAGCGTCCCGCGGCAGACGGACACGATGAGTCTGCGTGGTCACAGAACCGTCGCGATGGCTTCCAGGTGATAGCCGGTGGCGACCAACTGAAGTCTGGCAGATGAGAACTGCGCTTCGGCGCCTCGCTCCGGTCGTGCTGCTGGCGACCGGGGCGTGCTTCGCCACCCGCGAAGATGTGCGGCTGCTGCAGACCCAGATGGTGGGAATGCGCACCGATGCCGCACGCGCCGATTCGGCTCAGCAGCAGGAGTTCCGTAAGATCATCGCCTCGCTCGACGTCGTGCAGGACTCGCTCGGTCTCCTGAGCACGCGCATGATGAAGATGCAGGGTGACGTCCGCGGCGACCTGTATGGAATGGGGCAACAGCTCATCCAGATTCAGGAGCTCACCGGGCAGAGCCAGCGGAGGCTGCAGGAGCTACGCTCGTCGCTCGAGCAGCGGAGCGAGGATCTGGTGCCGGGTGCTGACAGCGGTGCCGCGCCGGGCAATGCAATGGGTGGGGCTGCTCAGCCGGCTGCCGGCACGCCGGGACCCAACCAACTGTTCGAGCTCTCACTCGATCAGCTTCGCCGTGGTAGCTCGGGCGCCGCGATCACAGGCTTGCAGACGCTGCTGCAGCAGTACCCCACGGCCGAC
>DATCXG010000515.1:0-10255 GCA_036565945.1 Gemmatimonadaceae bacterium | reverse complement strand
CCGCCAGCCGCGCGTACCACGCTCCCCGACAACAGGGCGGCGGTCGAGAGCTGACCCTCCGTGCGCACGAAGATCCGCTCGTTGACGTTGTCGATCACGCCAGCGCCACGCACGCCCGTGGCACTGCGCGCCGCGGTGACCACGTCATCGATGCTCAATCCCAGCGCGCGGAGGCGCGCGGGATCGAGCTGGATCTGCAGCTGTCTGACCTCGCCACCGAACACCGAGACATGAGTGACGCCGGGCACGGCGAGCAGACGGGGCTTGAGCGTCCAGTCCGCGAACGTCCGCATGTCCATCAGTGATTTCGTGGGCGATGTCAGCCCGATGACGAGCACCGTGCCCGTGGACGAGACGAGCGGAGTGATTATGGGTGTCCTGACCGTCGCCGGGAGCCCGCGCGCCACTTCGGTCAGGCGCTCCGCGACGGATTGCCTGGCGCGGTGGACGTCGGTGCCTTCGGCGAAGATCGTGGTGATCACCGAGAGCCCCTGAGTCGATTGCGATCGCACGCTCGCGATACCCACGACACCGTTGACCGCGTTCTCGATGGGCGTGGTGACGAGCACCTCCACCTCTTCCGGCGTGAGGCCCGGTGCCTCGGTCTGTATCGCCACCTGTGGTGGCGCGAATTCCGGGAACACGTCGTAGTGCGTGCGCGTCAGCGTCATGAAACCGTACAGAGCGAGCGCGATGGCTAGCGCGATCACGATTCCGCTGTGACGCACGGAGAAGCGGACGATGGCGTTGAGCACGGCTAGGGTATCGGGCTCAGGTTTCGTCGTCTTCGTCGCCAACGCTCAGGCGCGAGCGGAACTCCTCGGAAAGGAGCTCCTGCGCGCCGCGCACGACGACGGTGTCGCCCACTCCGATCCCGGACGGAGCGGTGGAGGTGAGCAGCCAGCCACCCGGCACGGGATGGCTGGTGTCCACACGCCGCCGCACGAATAGAACGGTGTTGCCATTGACGCGATGCTCGATGAACGCCCACGCCAATCCCTCCCACTGGACCACTGCGTCCGCCGGCACGAACGCGGCGCGCCGATCCTGGTCCGTTCGAGGGAGTGTGGCGATGACGGGCGCGCCGGAGCGGGCGCCGGGCCAGCTCGCACTCACGCGGTACAGGTAGACGGGGAAGCGCGTCAGCGAATCCACACCGGGAGCCGCGCCGACGAGGCGCGCCGCCGCCGAGGTGTGCGGATCATCCAGCGGTGCGAGCGTGAGCGTGGGCGGCGCCACCCGCGGCGCTCCGGGGCGCCAGACGATGCGGGCGAGCAGCTCGTCGAAGTCGGTGAGCTGCAGGAGCTCCTGGCCGGCCTGCACGATCTCGCCCGGGTGCGCGCCCACGCGGGTCACCGTCCCTGCTCGCGTCGCGACGATCTCTCGCGCATCGGACACCTGCCCCAGCACCGAGCCGGCGGCCACACGCTCGCCGAGCGCGGGCCAGTGCCCGGAGGCGGCGAGCAGCCGGCCAGATACCGCGGACTGGATGGTGGTGATGCGTCCGGGATCGATCGCCAGCTCTCCGGCGAGGCGAGTGCCTCCAGCAACGGCGCTCGTCCCGATCACTCGCGACTCGATTCCTGCGCGCTGCCGCGTCGCCAGGTCGAGAGCGACCGCCGCCTCCTCGCCCAGGGGCCCCTCGATGATACGCATGCTGCTCGAGGCTGGAGCGGAGGCGGAGGCCACCGCACCGGAGTCCGGCGCTCCGTGCGTCGCGAGGCGTGCGCCCAGCACTAGGGCCGCGATCGCGACGAGTGCGGCTGTGGCGAACAGGATGCGTTTCGGGGTGATGCTCATACGCGGATCATTCCTGGTGGTGCTCCGGTGCGTGGCCGGCCGTATCCGCCGGTACGAGGATGTCGGACCACTGGAGAGGCAGCCCGGAGAGCCACACGCCAGTGGAGCTCTCCAGCGCCGCACCGGCCGTGGCGATCCGATGTCTGGCCTGGTCGGCCACACGCTCGGCCCGAACCAGCGCCAGGCGGGCGAAGGCGACCTCCGTCTGCCCCGTCTCGCCGCGCTGGTACGCGAGATCGGCGATGCGGAGTTGCTCGCGGGTGATGTTCACGAGCGAATCGGCGACCAGGACATCGCGCCTGGCGGTGACGCAGGCCGCCGCGCTCGAGTCCACGGCTGCCAGCGCCTCATCCTGCACGAGCGTCACGCGCGCGGCCTGTACGGCGCGCTTCGCCGTTGCCTCCGCAATCGGGCCGCGGGCTCGGTCAGTCGCGATGCTCGGGAGGGCGAGCGAGAGGATCCAGCGCCGCACACCCTGCTCCCATGCGATCCCCGGTCCCACGACGATGTCCGGGTACTGCTGTGCGACCTGGAGACGGAGATCCGCCTCGGCCGCTGCGTAATCGGCGAGTGCCGCGCCGACGTCCGCTCGCGCACGGAGGGCCATCGTCTCGAGCGAGTCGAGGGTGAGCGAATCGGTCGCGCAGGCCGGTTGCGGGTCCGGTGCCAGAGGTAGGGTGTCTACCGAGCCCAGCGGCACGGCGAGGGCGTGCGCGAGCTCCAACCGTGCTTCCATGCGCGAGCGTGCTGCCTGCGTGGCGGCGACGGCCGACGTCTGTGCGTCGCTCTCCGCGCGGGCTACCTCGCCCCGCGAGATCTGCCCCTCGGCGTAGCGGCCGTGCAGGAGCTGCACGAGCTCGCGCAGTGCTTCCGTCTCCGCGCGCGCATCCGCGAGATCCGCCTCGGCGGCGATCGCAGTTGCGGCCGCCAGGTGCGCGCTCTGCGCGATCTGCCACGCGGTCCATTCGAGTCGCAGTCGCGAGGCGAGGGTGACGGCGCGAGCGTGCTCCACTCGAGCCGCGCGCTTCCCTCCGAGCTCGAGCGCGAGCCCCGCAGTCAGCGAGAACGTCCAGGGTGTCGAGTTTCCCTCGTCGGGGCGCGCGGCGCGCTCGGTCGTGGCGCTGACGCTCGGGTATGGCCGCTCTCCCGCCGTGATCTCCCCCGCTCGCGCGACTTCGAGCGCGCCTCGTGCCTGGGCGAGGTCGGCGCGGAAATACAGCGCGGCGAGCGACAATTGCCTAGAGTCCCAGCTGCTGTCGAGCGCCTGGGCACCATGCGCGGCGAGGAAGCGCGCCAGCGCGGTATCGTCGAGCCGGCGCGCGGCGTATCGTGCCGTCTCCTGAGCCGGGGCGAGCGGCGCGGGGCTGTAACGTTGGTAGTGCACGCAGGCGCTTAGCGGCAGCGCCACCAGCGCCGAAGCGATGCATCGAAGTCGGACCATGTCCATTACAGCGGTCGTCCGCAGCGTGCTGCGGTTCGGGGGCGGCGCATGATGTCGGCCGGGGCGTGAGAGACGATGGGGGCGCTGCGCGGCGACGTACCTGGCTCGACAGTGTATGCCGCATCCACCCACGTCAATGCCGGTGTGAGGTGAAGGCGTGGTCGAGCGCGGCCCGGAGCATCGTGAGCACTCGCTCGTCGAGCACGCCGCCATCGGATGGCTGCGCTGCCAGATGGACACCTGGCCACTCGGGGAGAGTGTGAGCGAGCCACCTAGAAGGTTCGTCCGTGTTGATACCGAGGATCGCGAAAGTGGCGTGAGCGTGGTTCATACGGAGCACGATCGAAGAATATCACCGCGCCGAGCCCGATGCTCCCGAACGGCCGGGATATTGCTGTGGTTGATACGACTGGGCCCGACCGTTGCATCAGGCGATACCGACAACCACCGCGGACAATCGAACGTATGATGCGTCGTCTCGTTGCACTCCCAATCACGCTTGCGCTCGCCGCACTAGCGGCTTGTGGCAGCGATAACTCCACGCAGCCGACTCCCCCGGAACCCCCGCCAGCACCGCCCGACACGATCCAGCTCACCATTGCGAGCGTCGTCGGGACTCGTGCCTTCCCAGCCGGCAATACCGAGCGGGGTGGGGACGGCGCGACGATCGACGGCATCGCTTGCGACGATGGCGCGTCCGACTACCACATCCACGCGCACGTCAGCCTGTTTGTGAAGGGAGAGCAGATCGCGATCCCCGAGGCCATAGGCGTGAAAGATCCACAAACCGTCAACAACTTCGTGGTGGCGGGTCGTTGCTGGTACTGGATACACACGCACGACGCTACTGGCATCATCCACGTGGAGCCACCGACGCAGATCGAGACATCGCTCGGCCAACTGTTCGACATCTGGGGGCAGCCGCTCTCCAAGACAGAGGTGGCCGGCTACCAGGGGCCCGTCACCGTATCCGTGGATGGGGAGAGCTACACGGGCGACCCGCGCGCGATCACCTTCGAGTCACACCGACAGATCACGCTCCAGGTAGGCACGCCGTTGGTCACCCCGCCGGTGTACATCTTCCCGCCAACCTACTGAGGAATTGGAAGGCGGGTGAACCTCCTCTTGCCAACCGCTGCCTAGGTCGCGACCAGTGCCTACCGGCGGGGCGAGAGCCGCGGCGATTGGTAGCGTTGTGCCTGACGACCCTTGTCGCGTGCCGTCGCCGCCGCTTATTCTGCGGCACCGAGCGCGCCGGCGGGTGTATCAAGCTTGGGTATCAAGCGAGCATCTCGCCGATTCGTCGCGCGGAAATCTCGAGACACAAGGAGAATGTACCGATGGTTACGCGACGTGAATGGTTGCGAGTGGCGCTCGGCGGCGCGGCTGTAGCCGCGGCGACTGGAACCGTCCCGGCGTTCGCCGCGGCAGTGTCCACGCCCATCACGGTGTACAAGGATCCCAGTTGCGGATGCTGCACCAAGTGGATCGACCACCTGCGCGCGCACGGCTTCGCGGTGACGGCGCGCGACATGGACGATATGGACGAGGTGAAAGCGACCTTCGGCGTTCCGGGCAAGCTTCAGAGTTGTCACACGGCCACCCTGGGCAGCTACGTAGTCGAGGGCCACGTCCCGGCCGACGTCATCCAGAAGATGTTGAAGGAGCGGCCCAAGATCCTGGGACTCGCGGTGCCCGGAATGCCAGTTGGCTCGCCCGGTATGGAAGGAGGGCGCGCCCAGCACTACGACGTCGTAGCTTTCGAGCGGAACGGCAAGACAAGCGTCTACGCCAAGCGGTGAGTATGCAGTCATGATGTACCGAGTGATCAACATCACCCCGCGCAATCGAGCCGCGGCCATAGCGCTGGCCGTGGCCGCGATCTTCGTCGGCGGTGTGGTTCTGGCCATGGGGCTCACCCTGCTGCTCGGGGTGGCCACCGTGGCGGTGGTGGGCGGGCTGGGAGTGACGCTCTACCGCCGGCTGATGGGCACGGTGCGCGGAGTGCCGCCTGTACGGCGTGCGCCGGACCTCGACCCATCGATGGAAGTATTCCCGGCGCGAGCGCACTCGCGGCCGCTCCCACCGCGGGTCAGCGACTGATCGCTGAAGCGTCCAGATATTTCATCGGGAGGCAGCGACATGACATTTCAACTTGCCTCGTCGGCATTCGATGCCGGCGCCTCCATCCCAGCGCGCTACACCTGTGATGATGAGGACATATCGCCGTCGCTGAGCTGGTCCGGCGCGCCCCCGGGTACGGAGAGCTTCGCGCTGATCGTCGACGATCCCGATGCCCCCGACCCCGCGGCGCCCAAGATGGTGTACGTGCACTGGGTGCTCTACAACGTTCCGTCGGACGTGAAAGCACTTCCCGAGGGCGCCGGAGCGAGCAACCTGCCGCCGGGAGCGAGGGAGGGGAAGAACGACTGGAAGCGCGCCGGCTACGGCGGTCCCTGTCCTCCCATCGGGCGGCACCGCTACTTCTTCAAGCTCTACGCACTCGACACCACGCTCCCCAACCTGCGTGAGCCCACCAAGGCGCAGTTGGAGTCGGCCATGCAGGGGCACATCCTGGGTCAGGCGGAGCTCGTGGGGACCTACCAGCACCCGCGCTGAGCGGCAGCGCGGGGCCGTCTAGCAGACGTCTGCTACATGGGAAGTCGCTTCACCGTGGACTTGATAGTCTGGCTGATGGGCGAGCCCTCGGATTCTTCCGTAGTGAGAACGATGTCGAAGCGCTGCGTGGACTCCGAGCCCAGGTAGACGCCATCGCTGCTCACC
This sequence comes from Gemmatimonadaceae bacterium, assembly GCA_036565945.1. GTDB lineage: Bacteria > Gemmatimonadota > Gemmatimonadetes > Gemmatimonadales > Gemmatimonadaceae > JADGGM01. The sequence goes on along the minus strand of DATCXG010000515.1, from coordinate 4,230 downwards.
ACGTGCACGCCGTTCACGCTCCCCTCGCCCAGGAGGTGGATCGGCTTGCCCGCCTCCTCGCCGTCGCCGTTCTGCTGGATCTGCGCATGGCGGGATATGCGCCAGGCACGCGTGCCCGCCACAGTGGTATCACCCGCCACAGTCGACGCAGTCACCGAGCTCGCGGTGACGTTGAAGCCATCTCGCTTGGCCGTCTCCGTGGTGGTGTCCACCCAGGTCTTGCCAACCGTGATGGGTTCGGTCGGGAACGAGACCAGGAAGTGCTTGAACGCCCGGTATAGCGCGACAGTCTGCTGGTCCGTTGTGCCCGGGGCGGGGTCGAACGAGTAGATACGTCCCTGAGGAGACGCGAACCCGGTCATCGTGAATCCGAACAGGTTGCGCAGGTTGGGTTGCGGCGCCGCGAGCTCCGACGTGACAGCAATCGAATCGATCGTTATCGTCACGCGCATCGTATCGCGTGAGAGCCGAGCGAGATCGAGCGTGACGTGCTGTGTAGTGGTGACGTCGAACTCGAACGCAGCTCTCCCGCCACCCTGATTCTGATTCCGGTGCACGGTGGTGGTCAGCTGGTAGTGCTGCTTGCCGGGCGAGTAAGCGAAGCCGCCCTGCTGCTGTGCGGGTGTACTCGTCGGCGCGGCGAGCATGGTCAGGGCGACAGTGGTCAACGCTAGAGTGACGAGCCTGGGACGCATTACAAGCTCCTTCGAGACGAGTGCGGCGGGAACGCGCTACCGTGGGTCTGCAGTTAGCAGTTCCTGGCCGCCCATTGAGTCATACTTAGCATACCGGCTGGGATCGAGAACTGTTCCTTCCAGACTGCCAGCCGGCTGGCAGGTGATCCATTACATTTCGCGGCCGACTGTCATGCACGTAACCTTAGAACAATAGCCGACGTGGCACCCCAGTTCATCTACGTAATGAAGGACCTGCGAAAAGTCGTTCCCCCTTCGCGGGTCATCCTCGACGGCATCTGGCTGTCATTCTACCCCGGCGCCAAGATCGGCGTACTCGGCCCTAACGGCGCCGGGAAATCGTCGCTGTTACGTATCATGGCGGGCGTCGATCAGGAATTCCAGGGCGAGGCGTGGGCCGCCGCCGGCACCCGCATCGGCTACCTCCCGCAGGAGCCGCAGCTCGACCCCACCAAGGACGTCAAGGGCAACGTCGAGGAAGCGGTGAAGGAGACCCGCGCACTGCTCCAGCGCTTCGAGGCCATCGCCCTGAAGTTCGCCGAGCCCATGTCCGACGACGCCATGCAGAAGCTCCTCGACGAACAGGCGGCTGTGCAGGAGCGCATCGAGGCTGCCAATGCGTGGGAGCTCGACCGCACCATAGAGATCGCGATGGACGCGCTGCGTCTTCCGCCCGCAGACGCCGACGTCACCATGCTGTCGGGCGGTGAGCGCAGACGCGTGGCGCTCTGCAGAGTCCTGCTCGAGCAGCCCGACATGCTCCTGCTCGACGAGCCCACCAACCACCTCGACGCCGAGAGCGTGGCGTGGCTCGAGCGGCACCTCGCCGAGTTCCCCGGGACAGTGGTGGCCATCACCCACGACAGATACTTCCTGGACAACGTGGCCAAGTGGATCCTGGAGCTCGACCGTGGGCGCGGGATCCCATGGGAGGGGAACTACACCAGTTGGCTCGAGCAGAAGACCACTCGTCTCGCGCAGGAAGAGAAGCAGGAGTCCGCGCGCCAGCGTACCCTCGCGCGCGAGCTCGAGTGGGTGCGCATGGCACCGCGCGCTCGGCAGGCCAAGAGCAAGGCGCGTGTGACGGCTTACGAAGAGCTGGCCGCGCAGGACACCGGCGAGCGCGTGATGCAGAACGAGATCGTCATCCCGCCCCCACCGCGGCTCGGCAACGACGTGGTGAACGCCAACGGATTGCGGAAGGCGTACGGCGACAAGCTGCTCTTCGAGGATCTCTCGTTCAGCCTCCCGCGTGGCGGGATCGTGGGAGTCATCGGGCCCAACGGCGCTGGTAAGACAACATTGTTCCGGATGATCGTGGAGCAGGAAGAGCCCGACGCAGGGACACTCGTAGTTGGCAGCACAGTGCAGATCGCGTACGTGGATCAGGGACGTGAGCTGGACTCCAACAACACCGTGTACCAGGAAGTGAGCGAGGGGCGGGACACGATCGATGTAGGGAAGCGGGAATACAACTCGCGAGCGTATCTGGCCAGCTTCAACTTCCGTGGGTCTGACCAGCAGAAGAGAGTGGGCGATCTATCCGGTGGAGAGCGGAATAGGCTGCACCTCTCGAAGTTGTTGAAGAGTGGCGGAAACCTGTTGCTGCTGGACGAGCCGACCAACGACCTGGACGTGGACACATTGCGGGCGCTGGAGGAAGCGCTGCTGGGTTTCGCGGGGTGCGCGGTGGTCATCTCCCACGACAGGTGGTTCCTGGATAGAATCGCGACGCACATGCTCGCGTTCGAGGGGGAGAGCGAGGTGGTGTGGTTCGAGGGGAACTACAAGGCGTATATGGAGGACCTGAGGCGGAGGAAGGGGGCTGAGGCGGATCAGCCGCATCGCATCAAGTACAGGAAGTTGGTGCGGGGGTAGTTAGCCGGGTTCCGGGGTAGCCCCGGGCTGTCGCTCATCCGCTCGATATCTGCAATGGCCCGGTCGCCCGCAAGGGGTGGCCGGGCCATCGTTTGACACAGGATTTGACACGGAACCGAACGAAGCGTATGAGAGCTTCTTCGCCGAGCGATTGGCACTTCTGCGAGCGTCTACCATTGTTCAGCTATAGCAATCGGGTGCAGTTGTAGGGCAACTTGCGCAATGGATCCCGGACAGCGATGGACTGATGCAATCGTACATAATATGGAAAGTGGTCTTCGATGCATCGACTGATCGCTGGCAAGGCTTGCGGTTCGGGACGATTATGCTCGGGGGTGCCCTGCTCATTTCCCTTGTCGGCGCCTTCTACGACAAGCTCAATCAGCGTAAGGTCTTCAGCACCAAGACTCGCTACGTGACCGGGTTCGTGCTGGTTTGCGCCATCCTGTCGCTTGTTGGCGGCTATTCACGATACAGAGACCTCCGCGGTGCACTCGAGCGAGGAGAATACCAGGTCGTGGAGGGTGTGGTAGATCGCTTTGTTCCCGCTACCGAATGGGGGTCGTGGGAGAGCTTCGTGGTGAGCGATCATCGATATGAGTATTCGGATCCATGGGTGGTTCCAGGCTACCACAGGACCGCTTCGAATGGAGGAGTAATACGCAATGGCCTTCACGTCCGGATCGCTGATGTGGACGGGGAGATCGCAAGGCTCGAAGTCCCGCGTCGATGATGCGGCGCCGAGGCCGGCGTTAAGCGCAGTAGTTGTGAGACCACAAGCCCCGCCCGGTAACGTCCATGGTCTTCTCTTCTACTGCCATCGTATGTTCACGCGAAGGATTAACCATGGTTCTTCATGCCACTGCTTCGTGAGGCGGAGCAGCACATGAGGCGTACCGGGCTGCTCCTCATCCTCGAGTTTTGCATTCTCATCGGCGACCTGGGTGCCTGTGAGGCGCCCGCACGCCGAGCGACGGAGGATCATGATGGCGACAAGCGACAGCCGATCGTGTTAGCTAGCAGCACGCATGGCGAGGATCGACTTGGCCGCATGCTCGATTCTCTCCTGAATGGGAAGCCGGAGCCCGCGTGCCTCGGCGGTTGATACGCCGCCGTCAACCACACTGTGGTTGGACCTCTCTCTGCATGTCTCGTCCGGAGTGCGGACACCTCCGTTTATTACTACAACCATCCCGACGGTAAAGTCGTTGTCGTAGGTTGGCGCTATTATGTAGCGCCGGAAGCGCTCGAGTCAGTAGCGGACTCTGTCTATGCCCATCAGGTGGCACTATCCGGGTCGGGTGAGGAATGTCGAAGCCGCGCCGCAGGCGACCCGCCGATACTCCGTCTCGTCCGGTGGGCATTGGACGGCTACACGCTGCAACTCCTGGTTCAACCACTCGATACGGGGTATTCCGTATTTACAGGAGGCCGGGACATCCCACGGGTGGCTTTCGAGGCCACAAAGGGCAAGACGCTATGCAGCGAATGGGCGGGCGAGCCCGGCTGGAGATGATTGGGCCCCTGCGCCGGCTGCTGGCTGACTCCCTTGTCTGCAGCTACTCATAGAGCTGCGCGTGTAGGCGCCGGCGAGGCAGCCAGGCGGAACGCGGTGAACACCGGCGCTCCCGGCAAACTGGATAATCTCAGTTTCGGC
>DATCXG010000497.1:0-2253 GCA_036565945.1 Gemmatimonadaceae bacterium | reverse complement strand
CGTACGATGGTGCCGCGCGTTTGACATGGCAGTATCAGTGTGTCCCGAGGAGCTTGCGTGACGACAGCGCTCGGGCGCGCCGCCCACCCGCCGGGCTCAGCCCCGCAACCCCTGTCCCAGGGCGTAGTACAGCTCGTTCTGCCGCAGCTCGTTCTTGAACTCGCGCAGTCGCGTGTGGTCGTCGATGACCACCAGCTCGATCCCCGCCAGGTCGGCGAAGTCCTCCATGTGCTCGCTCGTCAGGCTGTAGCTGTAGCCCGTATGGTGTGCGCCACCGGCATAGATCCACGCCGCGATGGCGGTCTTGAAGTCGGGCTTGCATTCCCACACGGCCCTGGCCACGGGAAGCTTGGGTAGCGCCGGGTGATCGACGGCGTTCACCTCGTTGACGATGAGCCGGAAGCGGTTGCCCATGTCTACGAGAGAGGCGTTGATCGCCGCGCCAGCCGGCACATCGAACACCATCCGGACCGGGTCTTCCTTGCCACCGATGCCCAGCGGATGCACTTCGATCCGTGGCCTGGTCGATGCGATGCTGGGGCAGATCTCCAGCATGTGCGCCCCCAGCACCTGGTGCCCGGCAGGCCCCAGGTTGTAGGTGTAGTCCTCCATGAACGACGTGCCGCCCGGCAGCCCATCCGCCATGACCTTCATCGCGCGAAGTAGCACGGCTGTCTTCCAGTCGCCTTCCGCGCCGAAGCCGTAGCCGTCGGCCATCAGCCGCTGTACCGCCAGCCCGGGTAGTTGCCGCAGGCCGTGCAGATCCTCGAAGGTGGTGGTGAAACCCTTGAAGCCGCCCTCCTCGAGGAAGGCCCGCATTCCGAGCTCCAGCCGTGCTCCGTATCGCAGCGACTCCGCTCGCTCTCCGCCCTTGCGAAGCTCCGGCGCGACGTCGTAGCTGGCGTCGTATTCCGCTACGAGATCGTCGATGGCGCTCTCGCAGACGGCGTCCACCCGCTCCACCAGGTCCCCCACACCGTAGCCGTTGACGGACACCCCGAAGCGGATCTCCGCCGCCACCTTGTCGCCCTCGGTAACACCGACCTCGCGCATGTTGTCGCCGAAGCGCCCGAACCTGGCACCTTGCATGTCGTGCCACGCGTGTGCCACCCGCGCCCACGCGCCGATGCGCTCCTGTACCTCGGCGTCGCTGAAGTGACCCACCACCACCTTGCGCGCGAGTCGCATCCGGGTGTGCATGAACCCAGCCTCACGGTCGCCGTGCGCCGACTGGTTGAGGTTCATGAAGTCCATGTCGATGTCGTTCCACGGCAGGTCGCGGTTAGCCTGGGTGTGCAGGTGGCAGAAAGGCTTGTCGAGGATCGAGAGACCACCGATCCACATCCGCGAAGGTGAGAACGTATGCATCCACAGAATGAGTCCGGCGCAATTAGCATCCGCATTGGCCTCGAGCATCAACGCGCGGACCTCATCGGCTGTGGTCACCAGGGCCTTGTAGACCACCTGCAGTGGGATGGCGTCAGCCGCGTCCAGCACACTGGCAACATGTGCAGCATTGGCCGCGACCTGTTTCAGCGGCCCGGGGCCATAGAGGTGTTGGGATCCGCACACGAGCCAGAGTTGGGGCTGTGCCAGTCGTATCATAGATGCATCCCTCGCGGGCCGTTACCCTGGCCGTATGGTTGGCCGTACACGTGCGTGTGCGGTGGTGAAGTGTGGTGGTGCCCGAGTCGCGTCATCGTGCGATGCTGAAGGATCTGGATTCCCTACTGGTGCCCACGGGCAACTCGATCACGGCATCCTGGCCGTCCGCGATCTCGATTGTCGCGACGGAGGCGTCGTGGCCGTTGCGAACGGCGTACTGGCCTGCCGCGATCCCGGAGATGCGCAGCACCGTGGTGTGCGCTGCGGAATTCCCGCTCTCCAGATGGAATCGTACTCGAGCCAGGTCGTGGTCGAGTACGATTGGCGTTGAGGCCGCGAATCTGTCGGTCTCCAACACCATGTGGAGCCTGCCGGTGTCCAGCATGGCGTGGATCCGCCTCCTCACGCCGTCCTTCGGAATTATCTCTATCGCGTCGGTGGTCTGGCGCCAATCGCCGCCGAAGCAGAACCGGCCGAAGATGGCGTCGTCCGCCAGCACTGTTGCCGCGGTGCGAAGCGCGCCGCAGTAGCCCAGGTCGATCTCGCACGCGTAGTACCATGAGCCGCGATGGTGCGGCTGTCCCATCCACGTCGTCCCGTGGGGTGCGGGCTCGAAACCTCCGCCAGCGCCGCCGTCGTTCTCCTTGC
>DATCXG010000185.1:0-3165 GCA_036565945.1 Gemmatimonadaceae bacterium | reverse complement strand
GCGAAGGTGCCTTAATCTCCAAGCGGGCACTGCCGTCAACGGCAGAGCCCGCTCGAAATTAAAGACCTGACCCCGTCGCTACCGTCGCTACCGCTCTGCTGGATTAGCGGATCTCCTCGACCGTGATATCCGTGGTATGCGTGACCTTGCCAGCGCAGCCGGGCATGTAGCCGCTCATGCGGCCGTCGTCCTCCTTCGTTTCGTGGACGACGGTCTTCGGGCCGGTCAGCTTCATGAGCAGTCGGGTGTCACCATGCATCTTGTGCGCGGTGGCTTCGTCGTCTGCGGAGAGTGGGCGGCCAGGGCCCGACCCCATTGCGAATATCGTCAACGAGACCGGCCAATCGGTGGTCGTCAGCGTGTAGTTCATGAGCGTCTTGGAGCCGAGCTTGGTGTCGTTTGCGCTGGCCTCCAGCATCCCGCTCACGGGGTGAACCTTGCGATCGATAGGCAGGTCGTTGTGGCAGTTCAGTTTCTGCGTCACCACCGTGCCGTAGTAAGTGCCCGATCCCACGTATTCCTCTCCCGTGGAGTCGACGGTCACGTCGGCGACGTAGGTGATGTCTTCTCCCAGGCCCTGCTTCTCACTCACCGTCCGCTGGTGCTCGGTGATCCGATAGCCGCCTCCCTCAGGCACGCATCCGCAGTCGGACTCCATGCCGCCATACCAATCGTCGTTCTGCGAGGGATCACGCAGCGACTTCTCCCACGTCGCCGCTCTGGCCTGGAACTCGGCGAGGGTCATGGGCGGCGGCTTGGGTGTCAGGTCGCTCTGACCGCGCTTTCCCTCGAAGCCCGCCAGGACGAGCACGTCGTGCGCCACGTGCAACGCGAATGCCGATGGACTGTCCTTGTGCTTGATCTGTTCGCAGATCTGCGACGGGCTTCGGCCGACGAACGCGAACCTCTCCATCGGATCGGGCTGCGACCAACCGTCTACCTCGTCGTGGCAGGCCTCGCACTGGCTGGGGTCCGGCTCCTGGGTGACATGGACCGGGCCCAGACCTCCATTGAAGTCTTCGCTGTCCACTACCGTCTTCATGTCCTGCTGACCGCCGCCATGGGTTTCCTTGGCACTGGGCGCGTAAACGTCGATCCCGCCATGGCAGTTGGCGCACCTCGGATGATTGAACGCCGGCATCATAGCCAGGAAGGCGGTCACGGACTGCTGCTTCTGCGCGGCGGTCATCTTGCACGAGCCGCCCACGTCATTGGAGGCACTCTGCTGCTCGGAGCCGGAGCACGCGCTCAGGCAGAGGAGTAGTATGGCCGTGGCGAGTCGAATCAGCCCCGAACGCCGGCCATGTCCTGAAACAGTTGGTCGCATAAGGGGCCGAACTTGGCGCCTCAGCGGGCTCTACACAAGATCCGGGCGAGCGCTCGCCGGTCACTTCGGAACGAGAGAATCCACCAGCGCGGGTAGATCGCGGATGTGCTCGATGAGGAAGCTGGGGGAGGCGGCCTCGAGCGTGCGGCGGGCGAAGGGACCCCAGAGGGCGGCCACGGTCGTCACGCCGGCGGCGTTGCCGGCGCGGATGTCGTAGGGGGAGTCGCCGAGGAAGACCGCTTCGGAAGGGGAGTAGCCGAGCAGTTCGAGGGCGAGGAGGACGGGCTCGGGTTCGGGCTTGTGGCGCTCGCAGGAGTCGAGGCCGACCAGCTCATCGAGGTAGGGCGCGAGTTCGAGGAGCTCGATCGCGCGCTGCGCGCCCTCGTTCGCCTTGCTGGTGACCACTGCGGTAGGATGGCCTTGGCCGTGCAGCAGCGCGAGCGTGTCACGCACTCCCTCGAACTCGCGGAGCAGCCGGTCGTGGTTGAGCTGCTGGAACTCCCGGTAGGTTGCGAGGAAGGGCGCGACGAGCGCGTCGTCGCCCACGAGCGCGCGGATCTGACCCATGAGGGGAGTTCCCATCCCCGAGATCCACTGCTCGTCGTTCGGCGTGCCGCTGAGGTGCGCGGCGAAGGCGTGGCGGTACGCGCTGACTATCAGCTCTACGGAGTCGGCCAGTGTGCCATCGAGATCGAAGAGAAGAGCGAGCGGACGGGTAGTGCTGCGCGGCGTCATCTGGTATGCGGTCTGTTGGTGAGTCATGATCGAAGTATATCATTCGCGCGAAGCTGGCTCACGAAGCTCGACCCGAACGGTGTAGACACGATGATCGAGCAGGACATGCGCTGGGCGCACCAACCCGGCAGCCAGAATGTCGACGATCCGCGACACGCACCCACGCTCGAGCCGGTGACGCTCGAGGGGAAGCATGTGCGCCTCGAGCCGTTGAGCGAGGCGCACCTCGACTACCTGTCGAGTGTTGCGCTCGACCCCGAGATCTGGCGCTGGACCACGAACTCGGTCTCCTCACGTGATGAGTTGCGCGACTACATCCAGCTCGCCCTTCGCGATGCGCGCGCAGGCTCGGCGCTCCCCTTTGCTACCATCGACAGGGCCAGCGGCCGGGCGGTTGGGAGCACCCGCTTCGGCTACATAGCTCTGGAGCATCGCAGGCTCGAAATCGGATGGACCTGGCTCGGTCGCGACTACCAGCGAACCGCCATCAACACCGAGGCGAAGTATCTGATGCTGCGTCACGCCTTCGAGGTGCTCGGCATGAATCGCGTGGAGCTCAAGACCGATGTGCTCAACGACCGGTCGCGCGCCGCGATACTGCGACTCGGAGCGAAGGTGGAGGGGATCCTCCGGAAGCACATCATCACCGACAGTGGCCGCGTGAGAGACTCCATCATCCACAGTATCGTGGACGATGAGTGGCCCGACGTGCGTGCGCGACTCGAGGCGCGAATGCTGGCGGGTTAGCCGGGTCCAGCGCTCGCATAGTATCACCCGTCACCCCAGCGAGAGCGGTGGTATGAACCGTCATCCCCGCTCGCCCGTCATCCCCGCGAAAGCGGGGACCCATGTCGTCCGGGCTGAACGATGAGAATCGCCACAGGCTCCACGGGCGGCGCGGTCCCCAGCGTTCCCGGCCCGCCGCTGGCCGGATTCTCCCTGGCGGCCGCGAATTCTCCGAGCGCTCTGAGCCACTCCTCGTCGCCGCTCCCGAGCTTCGATCGGGTGAGATCATCGAAGAGCTGTTCCGCGCCCACGCCGTAGGAAGTCGTGGCCGCGCGCCGGGCGATGGCCGCGAGCTGCGCCACTTCTCCTCTACGGTG
>DATCXG010000456.1:0-2823 GCA_036565945.1 Gemmatimonadaceae bacterium | reverse complement strand
CCGCCATAAGCGGCGCGGCGCGATGCAGAGGCCGCCCGACGCGCATCCCGGGTGGAGAGGTAGTCGGGGTTGCTCTTGAGCGCCAGCGAGATGGCCTCGTCGAGTGAGAGCACAGGGGCGTTCGTGGTGTCGGCCAGTCCGCTGGAAGCAACCATGTTGGTAGCAGCCGTATCTGGACGAGCGTCGGTCGATTGCGCCAGTGCGGTGCTCGTGGGAAGCGCCGTCAGGGCTGCGCCGATGGCTGCCGCGACGAGCTGGGTGAATCGCATCTTTGAGAGTCCTCGCGTGGGGTCTGCCACTCCTACGAACAAGGTCGAAGCGTGGTTTCACGGTTCGGAAAACAGAAACGCCCCGCCATTGGGCGGGGCGTCCGGAGCATCGCTCAGCGAGGCGGTTCGTCGCGAACCGCGACCACCCCTCGTGCATCGAGCGATACCTTCAACACGCGCCCCGCCGAATCCACCCAGATGTGCCGGGTGGCACCGCCACTCCCGCCTGGCTCGGTGAGCACGATCTGACGCGCATCGAGACGCTGGCCACCAACAGTCAGCGCGTCGTTTCCTCCAGTAGTTACGCGCATGACCTGCTGCGCGTTGCGCTGCGGGATCACCACCGGAACCGAGCCGCCGGAAGCGGGAAGCTTCTGCGAACGCCGAGCCAGGAAGTAATACTGATGAAACACATTGTCATCCAGTACCAGCGCTCCAGCCGAGACAATGTATTCCTTCGTGGACTCGCCCTTGGGAGTCTTCACCTGCGCACTTATGCGGCCACGACCGATGATCGCGCGAAGCCGCTCGCGCACCTGGTTCCCGGAGCGGACCTCCAACTGGTAGGCGAGCGGCGAATAAGACTCGTCGGCCCGTAGCGCCGGGGAGAGGCGCTCCTCATCGAACTCCACGGTGGCGTTGGCCACGTACACGTCGCCGCCGGGCCCGGGGGTACGGCGGATCGTGAAGGTCTCGCGGCCGATGCGCGCACCGGAGCGAGAAATTGTGAAGCTCCCCTCGTCCACTACCGTCACCTGCGATCTCGCGGAGGTAGGCGCCGCCATGAGCAGGGCGGAGAGGAGGCCGAAGTATCGCATATTCAAAGCTAATACCCCGAGGCGTAGGGAGGGTTTCATGGTTCGGCGCGAGGTGCCAGGAAGATGCGGTCGCAGATGCGCTGGCGTATGCGCTCGTAGATGGCTCGCCCTTTCTCCGCGGTGGCCAGCGTGGGGCGGCCGATCGAACCGGCACTCCCCCTGGGGACGCGCAGCCGGCCGCGCCGGTAACGACGGAGTGATTCGCTGGACATCATGTAGTCCTGAGCCCATTCCATGTGCACGAGCTCCGGGGCAAGATAGAGCATGAGCGAGGTGTCCGCCTCGCCACCGTGCATGTGCTCCTCCTGCCCCTCGAGCAGATCGGCCACCTTCACGGCGTAGATGTCCACCACGCGGACGCGCGCCACTCGGGTGATCACGGTATCGAGCGCCTCCTGGTGCGCATCGTAGTCGTGAGCGGTGAGGAGGATAAATTCCCGGAAGCCGGAGGTTTCCCATGCGGCCAGGAGATCGTTGAGCATGCGGTGCAGGGTCTTTCGTCGCATCGAGGCGTTGCCGGGAAAATCACGCTCTTCCGGGGTATTGACTCCATACTCGATGGTCGGAGCACGGATCACCCCTGTGGTGGCAGAAAGGTCGTCGGCGAGGCGTCCGGCGATGATGGTCGCGATTCCCATTGGAAGGTGAGGACCGTGCTGCTCGCAAGTACCTACTGGGATGATCAGGCGTGGGTCGGCGGCCATGATTGCCGCGACCTGCGCCGGTCCCATTTCTTTGAGACGCCTGGGATGAACTTCTACGGCGCGAGGGGGCAGGGTCATTTCCAATAAGGGTGAAGTGACGTCGGAGCCCGGATCCGAGGCGCAAGCGGCGGGGCCGGAGTCGCTGACGCATCTCTGGACCATCGCCACCGGCGCAGCGATCGTAGCCGGCGCGTGGTGGCTGCGTAGCCCGCGCTTACCTTACCTCGCCGCGGCGGTTATCGCTACGGTTGTCGCCGCGGCGGCCGTGGCGGGGCTCGTCAGGCGTGATCGCCGGTGGGCTGGGTCCGCTGTAGGCGCATCTCTCCTATTCTGTGTCCTCGCGCTCCTCGCCCACCAGACACTGGGGCGCATCGACGACGATTGGCCCGCGTACCGAGCGTCACTGGTAGCGCATGGCGCGCAGGCACTTGATGGCGAGCTCTCGTCCACGGCGCGTTCTCTTCGCGAGAGCGCGGAGCGCGCACTCGATGCTCCCGTCCAGGTGGCGTCCGCGTTCGACGCACTATCAGGTGGCGTGCGCGGCCACCCGGAGCGCGCACTGGTGCTTTACCGGCGCGGCGTGCCCGCCGCGTGGGCCGGGCGCACGCATACGGCCACCGATTCCCTCGTGTCGCCGCTCGGGGTTGTCTATTCGCCGTTCTACGTCACCATGTACGTGGCCGTGGTGCGCGGCGAGAGCAGAGCGGTAGCCACTGCTACGGTCCATGCCTTGCCACCGGGCGACAGGCTCGCGCCCGCGATGGCGAATCGCGTGGCGCGTGATGTTGGTCTCCATTCCTTCACGGTATCGCCGCGCGACACGCTCGCGATCGATGCGGGAACGGTAGCCTTCGCGCCGGCCGGTGATACTCTCCTGGTCGCGCGCGCCGTGGCGCTCGGGCCGGAGGAGGCGAGGCTCCTCGCTCTGGAGCGCGTGCGCACCACAGGTGCCGTGGCGATCGTGCTCGCGCTCGCACTGTTTCTCGTGGCGGCATGGCGGCAGGAGCGGTCGATCCGCTGGCGCATGGCGCC
>DATCXG010000448.1:0-6536 GCA_036565945.1 Gemmatimonadaceae bacterium | reverse complement strand
GCGCCATACTGCCTCACTCCCAGCACGACACCCAGCGCCACGAGAAGTATGGTAGTATAGAAACGCCACACAAGGAGGATCGATCCGTAGCGCGCTCCCATGTCACCCGCGGCACCACCGAGGAAGCCGATCTCCACGAGTCCCGCACCCGACGGGGTCGGGAGCGCGAGCTGACCGTAGGTGAGGATCAGCGATGCGAAGATGAGCGGTCCCATGGGCGGCGGGCTCGGGAGCGTGAGCGCCAGAACAGGGAGGATCGCCACGCGCGCGGCCAGACTCACGAGAGTCAGCGGCACGCTAGCGACCAGCGGCCATGCGCTCAGGCGCCGGTAATAGGCCCACGCCCGGCGCGTGCCGCGCTGCACAGCGCTGTCCGAGCGGGGAGAGGCGCGCATCGCCACCCACCAGGTGACGGCGATCGCGGCCAGTATCGCCGCGACCCACACCCCCCCTCCACTCACCCGATTCTCCAGCAGCGGCTCGGCCGCGCGCCACCAGCTGGGCGCGTATACCAGTGCCAGCCACCCGGCCACCGCGATCACCAGGGGCCACATCACCAGCACTTCCACCACGGCGGCGACGATCCCCGCCGAGAGTGGCACCTTCGCGTGGGTGAGCGCGGCCAGACGCGCGGGCTCGCCACCCAACCGGAGCGGCGTCACAGCCGATGCGGCATCGCCCACTGTATTGAGTGCCAGCACTTCCACGAACGGCACCCTGAAACGCATGCCCCGGAGGATCCACTGGAAGCGCCAGGTGCGGGCGACGAGATCGACGACCACCAGTGCGGAGCAGATGAGATGAGCTTGCAGCAGCGACATCAAGGAGAATACGCCCCGTGCTCCTGTTGCCGCCAGTGATGGCTCCGGTATAGCTTCCCGTGCCATGTCCATCACCGATCAGGGCGCGGACCTCGCGCGCTTCGCCCTCTTCGAGGGCTTCACGGATTCCGATCTCGATGCTCTCGCCACCGCGATGGAGCACGCGACCTTCGACGAAGACCGCTTCATCTTCCGGGAGGGTGAGCAGCGAGGGCTCCTCGCCATCATCCAGGAAGGGAGCGTCGCCATCGAGAAGGGCGCCGAGTCGCGCATGGTGCGCCTCGCGACGCTCTCCGCTGGCGAAGCGCTGGGGGAGGGGGCGGTTCTCGCCGCCGACGAGCCGCACGGCACCAGCGCTCGCACGATAGAGCGCACCACGATCATCTACTGGAACTCGCTCGAGCTCCGCTCGCTCCTCCTCGAGCGGCCGGGGTTGTTCGCCGCGCTGGTGGCGCGAGCCGCGGCGGTGGTCTCACGGCGACTCCGCGCCGCCGATGCCACTCTGGCCGGTCGCGGCAGGATGATCGGCTTCGTGGGCGGGAAGCACCGCCTGGAGCACGACCTGCTCGGCGAGCGCGAGGTGCCCGACGATGCCCTCTACGGCGTGCAGACGCTGCGAGCCCTCGAGAACTTCTCGATAACCCGCGATCCGCTCCGCGAGTACCCGGCGCTCGTCAACGCGCTTGCCGCGGTCAAGGAAGCCGCCGCCCTCGCCAACGGAGAGCTCGGGCTCCTCGATCCGAAGGTGCGCGACGCCATCGTTCGCGCGGCGCGCGAGATCCGCGCCGGCAGGCACCACGAGCACTTTCTCGTGGACATGATCCAGGGCGGCGCCGGCACCTCGAGCAACATGAACGCCAACGAGGTGATCGCCAATCGCGCACTCGAGCTACTCGGGCGACCGCGCGGCGACTACGCCGTGGTTCACCCCAACAACCACGTCAACCTCTCGCAGTCGACCAACGACGTCTACCCCACCGCCGTGAAGGTCGCGATCCACGCGAACATCGACGAGCTCAGGGAAGCAATGCACGCGTTGGCGCTGGCCTTCCTCGACAAGGGCACCGAGTTCGCCGGCATCCTCAAGATGGGGCGCACTCAGCTCCAGGATGCGGTCCCGATGACGCTGGGCCAGGAGTTCGCCGCCTTCGGCCACACCATGCTCGAGGACATCGATCGCCTTTCAGAGACCCAGGCGCTCCTCCGAGAGATCAACATGGGCGCCACGGCGATCGGCACAGGGATCACGGCACCAGCCGGCTACGCCGGTCGCGTACGCACCCACCTCGCCGAGATAACCGGGCTGCCGTTCATCACCGCTCCCGATCTCGTCGAGGCCACCGCCGACACCGGCGTCTTCGTGCAGGTATCCAGCGTGCTCAAACGCTGCGCGGTGAAGCTCTCCAAGATCTGCAACGACCTCCGGCTGCTCAGCTCCGGCCCGCGCGCCGGACTGGGGGAGATCAATCTCCCGCCGCGCCAGCCCGGCTCCTCGATCATGCCGGGGAAGGTGAACCCCGTGATACCCGAGGTGGTGAACCAGGTCTGCTTCGACGTGATCGGCGGCGACGTGACGGTCACCATGGCCGCCGAGGGCGGGCAGCTCCAGCTCAACGTCTTCGAGCCGGTGATCGCCTACCGGATCCTCGGTGGGCTGCAATCACTCCGCAACGCCTGCAACGTGCTCCGCGAGCTCTGCGTGGTGGGGATCACCGCCAACCCGGACCGGATGCGCTGGTTCGTCGAGAATTCCATAGGGATAGTAACCGCCCTCCTCCCCGCCATCGGTTACGAAGCAGCCACCGGTGTAGCCAAGGAAGCCCTCGCAACCGGCCGCAGCGTCTACGACGTCGTGTGCGACCGAGGTCTCCTGACCCGCGAGCAGCTCGACAAGATTCTGGACCCGGCGGCGATGACGGGGGGAGGGGAGGGAGAGCAGGGTTCAGGAGGCAGGGTTCAGGGATCAGGTACTACCTCGGGGTAGAGATCCAGATTCCGAGGCAGTTCCTGGACCCTGTAGTTGCTGAACCCTTTAGCTCCCGCCCTGCCTCCTGAACCCTGAACCCTCCCTCCATGTCCCGCTCGCGCCTCGACCCATCGGTCTTCAACCTCCCAGTGGAGCGCATGCGGGAGGGATACTACTCGGACAAGTATTTCGTGAGGGCGCGGGAGACACTTCAGGCGGATGAGTACTCGCCGGAGGTGGCCATGCAGGTGTTCGGGAAGGCGCGCGCGTACCTGGGTGGAATGGACGAAGCGATCGCGATTCTCAAGCTCTGCTCCGACGACTGGGACGCGCTCTCCGTGCACGCGTTATACGACGGCGATGAGATCGAGCCCTGGGAAACAGTGATGACCATCCAGGGGCCGTACGCTTCCTTCGCCCACCTCGAGACGCTCTACCTGGGGGTGC
The DNA here is from genome assembly GCA_036565945.1 of Gemmatimonadaceae bacterium. GTDB lineage: Bacteria > Gemmatimonadota > Gemmatimonadetes > Gemmatimonadales > Gemmatimonadaceae > JADGGM01. Next base: position 3,302 of record DATCXG010000448.1, on the reverse strand, counting down.
TCGCGCGGCGGACGCGAGTGGGCACCAATACCCGCCTCGTGGTCGATGCGGCGCGCCCGAAGACGGTGATGTTCTTCCCCGCGCGCCACGACCACTGGCTCGTGCAGACAGGCGACGGTTACGCGGCGCACATCGCGGGCGCCATCGGGGTTTCCACCGACGCCCAGGCTAGCTGGTGGGGGTCGGAGGGGATCGGGACGGTGCCGCATGCCCTCATCGCGGCTTACGATGGCGACACCGTCCTGGCCACTCAGAAGTTCGCCGAGTACGTGGAGCCGAGCATGAAGATCATCACCCTTGTGGACTACGACAACGACTGCGTGGGGACCAGCCTGGCGGTGGCCCGCGCCATGGGCGAGCGGCTCGGCGGAGTTCGGCTCGACACCAGCGAGAACCTCGTGGACCAGTCGATCATCCCGCAGATGGGCGCCTTCCGCCCCACGGGGGTGAACCCGCGACTCGTGTGGAACGTGCGCGAGGCGCTCGATGCCGAGGGCTTCAATCACGTTCAGATAGTCGTGTCGGGCGGCTTCACAGTGGAGAAGATCCGCGCCTTCGAGGCTGCCAGGGTGCCGGTCGACTCCTACGGCGTGGGCTCATCGCTCTTCGCCGGCCAGTTCGACTTCACCGCCGACATCGTGCGCCTCAACGGCCGCCCGCAATCCAAAGCCGGCCGGCTGGAGAGGCCGAATCCGAGGTTGGAGCTCGTGAGGTGAAGAGACAGGGTTCAGGAACTACGGGGTTCAGGAACTACAGGGTTCAGCAACTACAGGGTTCAGGGTTCAGTGACTACGAGGGAACAGGGAACAGGGAACAGGAAACTGCCTCGGAGTAGAGAGCTTGCCCCCACGAGCCGGTACCTGTTCCCCGTTTCCTGTTTCCCGTTCCCTGCAGTTCGTAGTTCCTGAACCCTGAACCCTGTAGTTGCTGAACCCTGTTGTAAGGTCTTCCCCTACCCTCGTGTAATCCCGCCCCCGACAGCAGGAAACGCGCACAGATGCAATAGATACACAGGCGCTGCAAGTAACCATCTTAGCTTGCTTTGTCGTTGCTGTCCCCATAGCTTCCGCGCCAAACCCCATAATCGGGCGCAATTATCGCGTCCCTTTTCGAACGAACGCCTTTCAGGATACGGGATGACTGGTCACCTCCGCGCGCGCCGGTTCCTCTGGACCGCGCTGATACCGGTGCTCGCCTTAGGGCTAGCTGCCTGTTCCCACGACCCCAACAGTACTTTCGGCGCCCATTCAGAAGTCGGTCAGGCCCAGGAATCACTGACCAACTTGCTTCTGGTGTTGGGAGCCATCGTCTTCGTTGTCGTCGAGGGAGTTCTGGTCTACGTGCTCATCAAGTACCGGGCACGGCCCGGCGGACCGGAACCCAAACAAACTCACGGTAACACCACGCTCGAAGTGACGTGGACGCTGATCCCGGCGGTGATCCTGGCGATCATAGCCGTGCCCACCGTCCGCACGATCTTCGAGACGCAGGCCAAGGCGGTCCCCTCCGCGCTGCAGGTCGAGGTGATCGGCCATCAGTGGTGGTGGGAGTTCCGCTACCCGGAGTATGGCGTCACCACCGCCAACGAGCTCTACCTGCCGGTGGGCCGCACGGTGAACCTGCAGCTGACCACGAAAGACGTGCTGCATTCCTTCTGGGCACCGCAGCTCGTCGGCAAGCGCGACCTCGTCCATGCCGACCCGAAGATGGCGAACCATCTCTGGTTCACCCCCGAGTCTTCCTTCGTCTGGAATGGCTTCTGCGCCGAGTACTGTGGCACCTCCCACTCGAATATGAGGTTCCGGGTTTTCACGGTTCCTCCCGCACAGTTCGAGACGTACATCGCGCACCAGAAGACCGGACCGGCCTTCACGGCCCCGGCACCCGCCGACACCTCGAAGCAGGGCGCGGCGCAGGCGGCAGCGGCGCCACAACCCACGCTCGTCTCCGCCTCGGCCGAAACCAACACGGGTACCTGGTCGCACGACAGCCTCCCGGTGTGGACGGTTCCCGCGACGCCGGTGCCTGCGGGTCTCACGGTCCAGGCCCAGGAGGGCGACCCCGCGCGCGGTGCGCAGCTCTACAAGACCGGAGCCTGCATCGGCTGTCATACCATTCAGGGAGTCTCGCCAGGGATCATCGGGCCCAACCTCACGCACGTGGGGAGCCGAACGACGCTCGCCGGCGGGATGTATCCCAACGATGCCAAGCACCTGGCACTGTGGATCAAGGATGCCCCGGCGATGAAGCCAGGGAGTCTGATGCCGCCCATGGGCAAGGGGCTGCCCCACTCGATGGGCGCCTTCGACGATCAGCAGATCGCCGACATCGCCGCCTACATATTGTCCTTGAAGTAACCGGAGACCCCGAATGGCAACCACTGTCGCGGCACCCGCTCTCGGTAGACCCGGCCACAAGTACGAGAGTGGAATATGGAGCTGGCTGGCCACCACCGACCACAAGAAGATCGGTCAGCTCTACATGTACACGGCGCTCACCTGGTTCCTGGTGGGCGGCATCGAGGCGCTGATCATCCGTTCGCAGCTCTACGGCCCGAACGGCCGGCTCGTGAGCGCAGACACGTACAACCAGCTCTTCACGATGCACGGCACCACCATGATCTTCATGGTGATCATGCCGCTCTCGGCGGCGTTCTTCAATTATCTGATCCCGCTGCAGATCGGAGCGCGCGACGTAGCGTTCCCACGGCTCAACGCGTTCAGCTACTGGGTATTCCTGGCCGGTAGCCTCTTCATGAACGTGTCGTGGCTCTTCCACGCCGCACCCGATTCCGGCTGGTTCGCGTACGCCCCGCTGAACACCCGCGTGTACAATCCGGGTCTCAACATGGATTTCTGGGTGATCGGGCTGCAGATCCTCGGCATCTCATCGCTCGCCGCGGGCTTCAACTTCATCACGACCATCATCAACATGCGGGCGCCAGGCATGCACTTCATGCGCATGCCGGTATTCACCTGGTCGGCGTTCTGCACGCAGTTCCTGATCGTCCTGTCGTTCCCGATGATCACCATCGCGGTCACCTTCCTTCTCTTCGACCGCTTCTTCGGGACCAACTTCTACGAGATAGCCGCAGGCGCCGACCCGTTACTCTGGCAGCACCTCTTCTGGCTCTTCGGGCATCCGGAGGTCTACATCCTCATACTGCCAGCCTTCGGTCTGGTATCCGAGGTGGTGCCCCCCTTCTCCCGGAAGCCGCTCTTCGGCTATCCGGTGATGGTGTACTCGCTGATCCTGATCGCGTTCCTCGGCTTCGGCGTGTGGGCGCACCACATGTTCGCCGT
>DATCXG010000184.1:0-3508 GCA_036565945.1 Gemmatimonadaceae bacterium | reverse complement strand
GTACCGTCGTACACCTGCCGCTCGATGGCTTCGGCGCTCCCGGGCTCGTCGAGAAACGCGGTGTTCTGCGCCCACCACATTCCTACCATCACGCGCAGGCCGTGTCGCTGTGCGGCATCCAGCAACCACCGCGGCGGCAGCGTATATGTCCGGATGGCATTGAAGCCGCCCGCCGCGATCGCCGCGAAGTCTTGGTCGACGGCTTCCCGGCGGTAACTCTCGCCGTCCTCGGTCGGACGAAATGTCCCGTACGTCACCCCACGGACGTACAGCTTCTCCTCGCCGACGAACAGGAACTTGCCCCGCACGCGCGGCCTGTCGCCCATCTCGACTGGTGCCACTGCGGATCGATGATGGTCCGCGACCGGCGGACGCCCAGGTTGGACGTCGGCTGCCATGCTCACCGCTGTCTAGTCGGGCGCTCGCCGTCGTGCGACTACTCGGCGGGCTGACGCGGCCGAGCAGACTGTGACGACACGAGAGGCCGCCAGGGCGGCCATTGTAGCGATGATGGGAAAGCGTGTTGGACAGTGCACGGGCATGACACCTCCCGTATCACGGCTGAAAGGCTGACGGGCTTCTGTATCGACCTGCTTCAACCCCGCTACGCGTTGGACCCGGTCGTTGGCGACTGACCGACTGTTCCGGGGGTGGGTAGCGCAAGGATACAGTCATCTCTTCGCGTCCGGATGGGCATTTCCTCCCTACCGACTGTTTGCGAAAGGAAAGCAGTGTGCAATCGGCGGCTTCAATCCGCTCATGTGCCGCGGGCTGCTGCGGGCTCTGACTTCGCCTGAAGTCGCGCGCGCACATCTTGCTATGCGCACGATGCCGGGGAGATGATGTCAATGGCTCGCTTACGAGCCTCCCCCGCAAGTGAATGATGGCGTATGGATGACTCCGGCTGGCACCTGCCTGATAATAAGAACCGCGTCTCTGCAGTAGCGCACCACTCCGTTAGCTATCCTGTGACGCCTCTCGCGCTGAAGGCGCAGGAGACGGCTCGGCTCTCGTCGGCGTTGCTCTGTCTGCTCTCGCCATCCGAGTCGCCCTGGGCGGACACGTGGCCTGCGCGGGCAGCGCGCGGCCTGCGCGCACTTGCCGGTGGTGACAAAGCCGTGGTCGTGGTCGAGACTAATGGAACAACGGACATGTACGGCGATGGCGTGCCGCGCGACGCGATTGACGCGTACACGACTCACTACGGCAGGCTCGATCTCGGTATGGCACGGCAGCGTGCGGCGGGGCTCGAGGTGTGGAGCCGGAGCATGCTCTGGGAGAAGACCGTGCTCGCTCGGAGCGAGTACTACAACGACTTTGCGCGCCCGCACGGGCTACATGACACTGTGGGTCTCGCGGCCGTACAGCCGCTGCTTGCGGTGCGCGTCTGCGTCGCTCTGTTTCACCACGACCCGGTACGCTGCCCGGGAGTTACAACTCGGCAGCTCCGACTGCTCGCTCTCGTTCTGCCGGCGTTCACGACTGGCGTCAGGCTGTGGGCGCTCGCGTGGCGCAGCGGGAATCCTCATTTCAGCGCCACAGGTCATGCGCCACTTCGCTCAGTGGGCCTTGGGGGAACGGTCGCGCCGCCGTCTTCCAGTGCGTTTCAAGCGCGCTACGGCCTGACGGACCGTGAGGCTCAAGTCGCCGGGCTCCTCGTATGGCGCCGGACGAACGCCGAGATTGCCAGCACGCTGGGTATCAGCCTTCACACGGCGCGGCATCACACGGAGAGCGTGCTTCTCAAGATCGGGGTACACTCGCGCGCGGCCGTGGAACGGGCGATCAGCTGCGTCTGAGCGCGGGTTCGAAGCGCCGCGGTGTGCGCTCTCTGGTCGGTGCAGCCCACAGGCAGCGGCGGAGAAGCGATTTCCTCCTGGACCGATGGTGCTGGTGTCGAAGACGGGGATGAATTACCATCAGCGGCCAGCGTGCGAGTGTGGCGGCCGGATGGGGTGGAGCGCCTGCCAAGGAATGCTTGAATGAGCGAGGAGCAGTTCTGAAGACGAGTCGCGGCTATCTGTTGCTTCTCGCGATGGCGTCCGGGTTGGGGTGTGGGTCGTCTCCCGTTCCGCTACATCCCGTGCGCGAGGCGCCCGTCAGCAACGTATGCGCGAGTGGATGCGGGGAGCGGATGGACGTCACATTCCTCGGCGTCTCGGGTTACCTCATCCGCTGGGGATCGCACTCTCTTCTCACCGGTCCGCTCTTCACGCGGATCTCTCTGCGGGGCGTCATCGGTAACACGGATGCCGTCGTCGACACGGGCTTCATCGATGCAAAGCTCGGAGCGGGAGAGTTGCACGATGCGATGAGTGAAGTGGACGGGATCCTGATCGGCCACTCGCACTATGATCATCTGATGGACGTCCCGTACATCGCGCACACATATGCGCGGCAGGCGACGATCTACGGGACACCCACGATGGGCCACATTCTCGCTGGTGACTCATCGCTCGGGCCCGCGTGTAGTAGCAGCGGTGTTCCCCCGAATAGTTCGAAGGGACCGGACGGCTGCCGGGTAGTGGTGATCGATTCCGCGGACGTAGGCAGTGGCTCGCGGAACGGTACCTGGATGTACGTGCGGCGTGCCGGGGAGAGCGCCGCGGCACCTGCGCGGTTTCGTGTGATGGCTCTACGGTCCGCGCACGCCAGAAATTTTCTCTGGTATACCTTGGCGCCGGGCATGCTCCACGCCGACCTCGAAGCACTACCCAGGCGCGTGCAGGGGTGGAAGCTGGGGGAGAGTTACGCATACCTGATCGACCTCATCAGGCCCGACTCGTCCGTCGCGTTTCGCCTGTACTACATGGACGCGGTGGGAGCGCCTCCCAGTGGCTTCCCGCCTCCGCTAGTGCACGATGGCGGCACAGTCGTAACTGTCGCGCTGATGTGTGCCGGCAATTTCGAGCAGGTGGAGGACTATCCGGGCGACATCCTCAGCAGAGTGCACCCGAAATCTGTCTTGCTTGGCCACTGGGAAAACTTCTTCAGCCCACAGTCGGATGCTCCCAAGGCCATCCCCGCGATGCGGGCTCGCGAGCTGGCGGACCGGATGGATGAGGCGATGCCGGATTCCAGGGGCTGGATCACTCCGGAGCCATTCTCGACGTTCCACTTCTGTAATTGCCGTTGACGCCGAGCGGTGTGATGCTGGCATGAATGCAGAGGTGCATCGGTGGTGGGATTGCGCGCGGGTGCGACGATGCGTGCGCGTCACGCTCGCTCGCTCCGCGGGTTCTCAAGCGGCGGCGGTGCCGCCGGCCGCGGGCTCGGTGGGGCGCGGGTATTCCAGGAGCACGGCGTAGCGATCACGGTTGGTAGCCTCGCATAGCGCGGCAATCACGCGGCCGTCGAGCTCCACCCAGGCGTGTCCCTTCAACTCTCCACCCTCGCGCCGCACGCCGCTCACGAAGTGCGCCGGCCAGCCCTCGCGCCACATCGCGTGGCAGATGGCCAGCGAGCGCAGCACGCAGTCGCCCTCGGGGTTGCGCGGGAAGAGCAGCAC
>DATCXG010000410.1:0-6353 GCA_036565945.1 Gemmatimonadaceae bacterium | reverse complement strand
GGCGAGTGACTCGCCGCCATGAGTGCATCGTGTTAGGGCCGGTATCGGATAGCCGACTTCAGGTCACTAGAACCTGATCCCCAGAATGATCGGTACGTAATTCGAGTTGTTGTCTTCCGTGAACACGCTCACAAAACGCGACTCGAGGAACAGCTTCGCGCGGTCCAGGCCAAACGAGAACCCCACACCACCATTCACACCTGGCTCGGTGGTGGCATCCTCGTCGTCGCCGAACGCGATATCGTCGTCACCCGAGCTCGTGAACCGATGCACTCCGCCGCCAGCCATGAAGTAGATAGAGGATCGGCCGTCGCCGCCGAGTGGGAATTGAAGAGTGAGATCGAGCATGCCCGACCAGATATTCAGGTCGGACAGCGAGACGTTGACCGGACCTACGTTCTCGGAACTACCGTTCAGCCGATCGTACGATACGTCGAGGCGTAGCCCCAACGGACTCCCGCTCGGCTGCCAACCGATCGGCACAGTCACATTCCACCCGACGTCGTATCCGACATCGTGCAGATCTCCCATGGGTATGCTCGCACCCCCGCCCACGCCCACGTAGAACCCCTCCCCAAAGCGACCTGACCGCCGAGCACCTCCATACGTGTCGGCCGTATTGGATTCAGTCTCGTCCGTTACCGTAACTGCACCCGTGGCGCTGTCGGTGGAATAAGCGGTTGAATCGCTCGTGATGGTCATATCGGGCGTGGTTATCGTGGTATCGCGACCGGCCGTCGACGTATCACCCATCATCGACGTATCGCCGCCCATCATCGACGTATCACCGCCCATCATCGTCGTATCGCCGCCCATCATCGTCGTATCACCGCCAGTAATGGTGGTATCCTGGACCATGGTCGTGTCGCGACCTGTCAGGGTGGTGTCGCGCGATAGCACCGTATCGCCGAGCATCGTGGGGTCGCGTTGGGGCAGTCGTGCAACACTGAAGGACCCAGGCTCCCATGTACCGGCGACCGATGTGATCGCCGCCGTCGGTCGTGATGTGACCGAGGTTGCATTGCCGACAATGGTGCTCGGCGCATTCGTGGCCGCCTGAGCGGCGGCAGCTACCGGAAGTCCCATCACAGTGATGAGACCGACGGCCACACCCATAGTCCAGCACGTCGCTGAAAGTCGTGGAATCATATTGCCCTCCCAGATCAGTCCGCCCCAGTCGGCGCCCTACCGCGGGCGGGTAGCGTAAAGGATCGTCGGTTGTTCTTCCCTGGCGTCCCGAGCGATACGGTCGTCGCAACACCGGCGCCGTAGGCGCATTGAGCATGCCGCGGCCGGGGAGGCGTGTCCGGTGATTCTCGCGAGGCCACTGGCAGAAATTACCCGTCGTGAAAGCGCGCCGAGCGGACACGACCGGCACCGAGCGCAAGGATTTTTTCCATCCGTTACTACAGGCGCGGTCGATCTTCAATGTATGGAATCCCAATGAAGTACCCACGACACTTCACCCGGCACACCCAAGCGAGGGGGCATTGCAACCTGATGGACTCGGAGGCGCACTTGCACGCGAGCAAGCTCGGCGCACCCTACCTCACGCTGTCGACCATATGCCGTGTTTTCGTACCACGAGTGAGTACCGTGCTCGAAAGCCGACGACGTTTCTCACCCCGCCTGTTCGAGTACCGCGGCCGGACGGCGCGCGGCACGGACACTCTGTACTCGTGCTCACCGCCCACCCCGGCGCGCTGTCGCTCATATCCACCTTCGTATCGCTCTCCGGCCACACGGCGCTCATCCCGCTCGATGACGAATTGATCGAACAGGCGGTGACGCGCACCCGGCCGCGAGCCGCAATCGTGGATTTCGAGCACCCGTGTGCCGCATCACTGCGCGTGGAGCGACAGATGACGGAGTCCGGGACGCATGTGATCCTCTTCAGCGCCTGGCATCGCAGTGTGGAAGCGCGCGCTCGCGCGGCCGAGATGCGCGCCATGTTCTTCGCTCTACCAATCGACCACGGCGACTTCGACACACTGCTACGCTCAGCGCTGTCAGCGTGACTCCTGTCTGCGGCTCCACAGCCGCTTGAAACCGTGGGTCCGGCGCAACGTAGAGGAGGTATTCACATACAAACCTCCACCACGCTCCATCATGCGAATGGCCGTAGCACGCCACCTTCTCACCATCCTGACGCTAGGTGCTGCCCTCGCGCGCCCCACGACCCTCGACGCGCAGGATCCGGCGGATTCAACCACCTCGCCATCTGCCAACCCATGGAGCCTCGACCTGACGGTGCACCACTGGGGGCTGGGCATCGGTAATTCCCGCCACGTCAACGGGGTTCGCCTCAACTTCCGTGACCACGATCGCTTCCTGGTAAACGGGATCAACGCTACGGTCTGGACATCCGTCGGTGATGCCGAAGGCATGGTGAATGGGATAGCGCTCGGCCTGCCCGCCACGGATGCTCGAGAGATAAGAGGCCTGGCACTCGGAGTGGCGGGCGTGGGCGCTAACAACTCGATCGACGGTGTTGGCATCGCCCCGATCGGTCTCGGAGCCGGTGAGAGACTGCGGGGAGTCATCATAGCCGGCATCGGAGGCGGAACCGGGGGCGAGGTGATAGGGGTAGGCGTGGGCGGGATTGGCTTGGGGAGCGGCCGGGGCCTCTCGGGATTGATGGTCGGCGGACTGGGGGTGGGTAGCGGCGGGGATGTCGCCGGCATCACGCTGGCCGGAGTGGGGGTCGGTGCCGGAGGGACGCTTCGCGGGATCAGCATCGCCGGTGTGGGCGTCGGTGGCGGTGGTGGCGTCACCGGCATCGCGCTCGCCGGCGTGGGAGTGGGCAGCGGCGGGGCGCTGCACGGCATCAGTGTTGCCGGCGTGGGAGTCGGATCGGGTGAAGGCATCACCGGCGTCGCGGTGGGCGGGGTGGGGGTCGGCTCCGGAGGTACGATCTCGGGGCTCGCGATAGGAGGCATAGGCGTGGGAGCCGGCGAGCTACTCGAGGGCCTCACTATCGCCGGCGTCGCAGCCGGTGCGCCTCGGATCAGGGGGGTCGTACTTAGCCCCGTGGCGGGTTCCAGCAATGCAACGGGAGCTTTCATCGCGCCAGCGTACTTCACCATCGAGCGCGAGGGCCAGGTCACCGGTGTCGCCGTGAGTGCATTCAATCACATCAAGGGCGCGCAGCACGGTCTGACGATCGGCATCTTCAATTATGCCCGCAACCTCCACGGCGCTCAGGTGGGTGTACTTAACTACGCCGGCAACAACCGCAAGGGGCTGCGCCTGCTCCCACTGTTCAACGCGCACCGCGACTGAACACGCTCGTGTGACGCTCCACGAGCGCGTCACACGAGCGAAGGTACGGCGCGGCAGGCCCCGGAGCCCGATCGCGCCCGCACCCGTGCATCACCGTTCCGTCAATGCCCCGCTGGCCAGCGCGGTGGCGGCCGAATCGATCAGTGCTGCTTCGGCGCGCAGGGTCCCGCCTAACCGCACGATGGCGCTATCGGCCATCGTGAACTCCCACTGCTCTATCGCCTCCCGCACGGCCGGCATGGTCTTCACACCGTAGCCCGTATAGAATCCCGGCGCGTAGAGCTGGTGCCGATACCAGGGCCGGCGCGGCAGCCCGCGATCATCCGTGAGGCGCCGCTCGCTCCCGATCAGCAGGGCATTCACGGCATCGAGCGAGGCGCGCGAGAGCGCCGTGTCGCCACGCTGGTGCGCCTTCTCCAGTGCTCTCGAATAACGCTCGGCGCTCCGCGTGAGGGCGTCGGCACCATTCTGCAGTGGCGCGAAGGAGAGGTGCGGAGGAACCGGTTTCGCCGTCGGCGCCACAGTGGGCCGGCGCGGATCCTCGATGGCGGCGAACACGCCCTCATCGATCTGGCGATTCCGCTCCATGGTCTCGTCCCGCTCCTTGTCGAGCAGCTTCTCCAGCTCGCCCACGTAGCCATGCACCGTCTCCGCCAGATTCGTGTACGCGAACGGCAGAATCTCGGCGCTGGCCAGCCGCATGACCATCACGCCAGCGGTCTGTGCAAGCGCGCGACCGTATACGAACGCGGTATCACTGAAGTGGCTGTACCAGTAGAAATCATCGTACGCCGAGTGGTAGACCCCCCCGCCGTCCTCGCCGCCGAAGCCGATGTTGAGCGATGGTATACCGAGGTGCTGGAGGAAGGGCGTGTAGTCCGATCCCGATCCGAGCGCACCGATGCGAAGGTCGGCGCTACCGCGCAGCTTCTTCCGCTCGGCCGGAGTCGCTGCACTGTGGATACGCGAGAGCCTTACACGCTCCCACACCGACAGCCGAGTCTCGGGATCCTCCACGGCACGCGCCGCGTCGTTGGCGAACTTCTCCAGGATGTGCGAGCCCGAGATGCCCAGGTAGCCACGGCCATTCGTGTCGCTATTGAGGTAAGCCACCGCCTTCTGCCGCAACTCGTCGGCATGCGCTTCGGCCCACTCCGTGGAGCCCAGCAGGCCAGGCTCCTCGCCATCCCACGCCGCGTACACGATCGTTCGGCGCGGGCGCCAGCCGTTCTTCAGCATGATGCCGTACGCGCGCGCCTCCTCGAGCAGCGCGGCCAGGCCGGCCACCGGGTCGTTAGCGCCATTCACCCACGCATCGTGATGATTCCCGCGAACAACCCACTGGTCGGGCTCTTCCGAGCCCGGGATGGTCGCGATCACATCGTACAGCGTCTTCGTGGCCCAGTCGGAGCGCACGCGCAGATGCACCCTGGCTGGACCGGGTCCCATGTGGTATGTGATAGGTAGCGATCCGCGCCAATCAGACGGCGCCACGGGACCACCGAGTGCCGCCAGAAGCGGCTGCGCATCTCCATAGGAGATCGGCAGTACCGGGATCTTCATGATCGTCTCAGCCTCGGCGCGCGCAAGCCGCTTGGCACCGCGCGTCGCTCCCACTCCAGGGGTGAGTGGGTCGCCAGGATAGACCGGCATGTCCGCGACGCTCCCACGCTGCACGCCATCACGCGGACGGAAGGCGCCCTCGGGGAAGACGTCCCCAGCGGCGTATCCATCATCGCGCGGATCGGAGTAGATGAGACATCCAACCGCGCCATGCTCGGCCGCGACCTTGGGCTTGATGCCGCGCCACGACATACCGTAGCGCGCGATAACGATCGCGCCCTTCACCGATATTCCCTGGCGCTCGAGCTCCTCGTAGTCCGCGGGGATGCCGTAGTTCACGTACACCAGGGGTGCGGTGACATCGCCGTCCCCGGAATACGCGTTGTAAGGCGGGAGCTGCTTGTCGAACTGCCCCGAGGTTGGATCTCCTCGCACCGCCGGTTCGCGCAACCGGGCCACGAAGCGGGTGGGCGCAACAAGCTCCACCGCGCGCTCGAGCGGCGTGGGGAAGAGGACGTCGAAGGTCTCGATGTGCGCGTCGAGCCCCCATTCCCTGAACCGTGCCAGGATCCACTCGGCGTTGGCCTTGCCGTACGGCGAACCCACATGGTGCGGGTAGGCCGAGAGGTGGCGTATGGACTCCCTTATCGTGTCAGGCGACGGAATCGCCTTGAACTTTGCCTCCCACTCCAACTCCACGCGTGCCGCGCTCGGTGAGAAGCCGAGCAGATCGGGCGCGGCTGAGGGAAACGCGGGAACGGCCAGAGCCGCCGCGAAAGACGATGTGATCCAGAATGTGAATGGGCGCATATGCTCTCAAGCGGATGTTGAACCGCTACTGTACACGCCGTGCAGCGATCTCGCGAGGGGAGAGCCGTTCAACGGCCCGTAGTTGTCTTCTCCGGGTACAGCGACACCGCCACGTAATTCCGCTCGTCCAGATATCGGCGCGCGGCTTCGCGGATCGACGCGGCGTCGAGCCGCCCCACGTCATCGTCATAATCCAGAATGCTGCGGGGATCCCAGTCGTTGTAGAGGTACGTGGAGAGTGCCGAGAGCCAGAAACCGTTCTGGCGAAGGGCGCTCTCGCGCTCCCGGAGCTGTATCTCCTTCACCTTCGTCAGCTCGGCCGCCGAAGGGCCATCGGCCTTGAGCGCGCCGATCTCGGCGAACATCGCGCGCGTGAGCTCACCCACGCGGTCGGGTGCGGAGCCGAATTGCACCGAGATCGCGAAGCGCTGACGCGGGTAGTGAGAGGGAGCAGCGCTCACCTCCACCCCATACGTACCACCGAGCTGCTCGCGCAACCGCTCGCGCAGCTTGATCTGCAGCACGTCGACGAGTGAGGACATCACGTACACATTGTGTCGGGTGTACTCGAAAGGTCCGGTGAAGATGACTCGGGTCTCGCTCTTGGGGTCGGCGCCCTTGTGGACATCGCGGCGGACCACGCCCCGTGGGTACTCCAGCCCGAGATCGCGCCACAGCTCATCGCGATGCGTGGCTGG
>DATCXG010000355.1:0-5587 GCA_036565945.1 Gemmatimonadaceae bacterium | reverse complement strand
GGAGCCGATCGAGGATATCTCGTGGCCGACTTCCAGCACTTCGGAACTCCGTTCTACCGGCGATGGAAGTGAAGGAGAGGGGCCTCTCGGTGTCGCGGGCGACGACCTGGTGATTCAATCGTTCCAGTCGCAGCCGATATCACTCTCCAGTCGCGAGCCGATAGTAGCTGCCGATAGCGCTGCACTCGCTCTCGACGAATACTACGACTCCACGGATGCCGTGCCGAGTGCGAGCCAGTTGGAAAGTGGAGATGAGCCGATCGTGCACCTGGGCGCGCCGTGGTCGGAGGCGGAACCATCCGCGCCGGAGGGAGAGCCGCCGCTTGGAGATACGTCGTCGGAGCTCCCCGACTTGCGGTCGGACGCGCCGGAGTCGTCGGTAGACATCGCCTCGCCATCGTACGTGATGCCGGCGCCGCTGCCAGCGGCACCGGTGTCCTCGCTCGAGCCAGCGGCCTGGTCGAGTGACTCACTGACGTCCCCTGACGCCATGCCTGATGTCACGGGAGTTGCGCCAGCGGAGTCGTCCGGGGTGCAGGGCTCGGGGCAGGGGGTATGGGGCACGGTGGGAGGAGCGGAAAGTGCTGGTAGCGAGACTGATGTACCGGAGCGTGCCCGTGAAGTGAGTGACGTGATGGATGAAGTACCGGACGATTCGGCGGGCGAAATGTCGGATCGCGTTGGGCATGTCACGCCAGAGCGAGTCGCGGACGAGATGGCGGATGCGCTCGCCTGGGATGATGATGCGGAGAGTGAGCTCGATCCCACCCACCATTCAGTGGCACATCCCGGAAGCTTCGCGGGCGATGGCGAGGCGCTCTCCGGAACTGGTCGTGAGCTCCGAGATTCCGCGGCGCCGTGGATTCCCGAGATGGGCTCGGCGGCGGACGACTCCGTGCCGCCGTTCCACTACCCGCGTACTCCGTTGTGGGCTCCGGGCGAGGCGACGGAGGTGTCGGGTGATAGCCTGGACAGAGGTGCCCCGGCTGGTCGGTCAGAGGAGCGGGACGACAACGCTGGCGCGCGATCGGCGAACGATGCGAGCGTGCCCGTGCCGTTGACTGAAGCCGTCGGGGCGGTTGGTGATGCTGGGGCCGCGGTGGCGGATGCGCTCGCGCGTGTGGCGGAGCGCATCCGGGCGGGCGAAGTGAAACTGTCGCCGGAGGCCGCTGGAGCGAGCGACGAGGGTGCCCTTGTTGCCGCTCTGGCAGCGCTCCTGCGGAGAGCACCGCGCGGCTGAGATGGCGTCGCTGCGGCTGAAGGTGAGTGGGTCGGTACAGGGAGTGGGCTTTCGCTGGTTCGCTCGGGGGGCCGCGCGACGGTTGGGGCTGGACGGATGGGTTCGGAACAGCGACGACGGTAGCGTAGAAATTGCCGTGGGCGGGGATGACGCGCTCGTGGAACGGTTCATCGCCGAGGTGGAGCGCGGCCCCGACGGCTCGCGCGTGGAGAAGTTGAGCCGGTTTCCGACGGCTGTGGGAGAGCGACTTCCGCGGCCCTTCATCATCCTCGACCAGCCATCACGGGCTAGATGATGACATCTCTGTCGGACGTGTACGCGAGCGACCTCGAGGCCGATCTGCGCCGCGCCATTCGCGACATCCCTGATTTCCCGAGACCGGGAATCGTCTTCAAGGACATCACACCCGTCTTGCTCGACGCGACGCTGTTCCATCGGACCACGTTGGCGATGGCGTCGCCGTTCGGCGCCTCCGGCGTGACGCACGTGGCGGGGATCGAGAGCCGGGGGTTCATCCTGGGCGGTCCCATCGCCCAACATCTGAGCGCGGCGTTCGTGCCGGTGCGCAAGCCAGGGAAGCTGCCCGCGATAGTGGAGCGGGTGGACTATGCGCTGGAATACGGCATCGATGCCCTGGAGGTCCACCGGGACGCACTGGGTGCCGGTCACCGTGTGCTTCTGGTGGATGATGTGCTGGCGACTGGCGGTACGGCCGCGGCGGCATGCGAGGTGATAGAGCGCCTGGGAGCGGAAGTGGTGGGATGCACGCTGCTCATGGCGCTGTCCTTTCTCCCTGGTGCGGCGCGGCTCTCGGGCCGTCGGGTGGAGACGCTGGTCACGTACTGACGTGACGGTCCCTCGTCCCCGGCGAGGTCCACGAGCTGAGGGCCCGGTCACGACCATGGTAGGGGCGGGGCAGGACCGGGGGTAAGGCAAAGGGTAGGGTTAGGGCATGGCTGCTTTCGAGGTGGCCCTCTTTCGAGGTGTCCCTAGTGTGTCCAGCGCTCTGCGCGGGCTCACCACCTCCTTCGCCAGCGCCAGTTATGTCAAACTGCCGCGCCGCCACAAACACAACGCCTAGCTAGCCCGCCCCTGTACCGTACATGCTGAGGTACATCATTATGTGACGTCTATCTCATTGTTTAGCAATTGGATATAATTACTGTCGCCTTACTGATTACTGTCGCCTTGCTGGCGGAGGCGCTGGAAGGCAGCGATCTGGTTCGATGAGGTGTGGGATGGGTTCGAGGGAGGCGGTTCCTCGGATCGGGATGCCGCTAGCTGCCGGTCCCGCTGTTCTCAGGGCCAGCCATTGCCGGGGCAGCAGCGCGGAAGCGGGGTAGGCGTGCCTAGCCGTACGTGCTTCGCCCATCTACATTTCGTTGCTGCGCTACATGAAGCAGGTGGCGTAGCGGCCCGAGTGCGTAGTGTTTAATGTGTAGGGAACTGTAGCGCCGAATTACTCCTGACGTTTGCGTTCGCCCCTGTAGCTCAGGTGGATAGAGCAGCGGTTTCCTAAACCGTTGGCCGGGTGTTCGAGTCACCCCAGGGGCACTGCGCCCATGGCTGGCCGCTCGAGGCCGGTCGTGATGTTGCATCCTTCAACACGAATTGTCCCGATGCCCCATACTGGAGCAGCCGCACGCCCCGATTTCGAGGAGCGCGCTCAGAGTTACATGGAGTGGGCCGAGCTGCACTCGCGCCTCCTGACGATCGTCGCGGTAGCAGTCATCGTCGTTGCCGGCGGGCTCTGGTTCTACCAGAAATCGCACGAGGCGCGCGCTCGAAATGCAGCTACCGCACTCAATCAGGCTGAGCTCGCCGTAGGGTCGGGGAACCTCGCGCTTGCCCAGAGTAATCTCGAGAAGATTGTCGACCGCTACAGTGCGACGCGCTCGGGGAAACAGGCTAGGCTCCTGCTTGCCGGGGTCCGCTACGATCGAGGCCAGTACTCGGAAGGGGTACAGACTCTGCAGCCCCTCACTACGGAAAGTGACGAGTACGTGCGTGCCGCGGCGTTCAACCTCACGGGTGCCGGCTACGAGCAGCAGGGCAAGTTCGCGGAGGCGGCCGACGCCTATGGCGAGGCTGCCGAGGCGGCACCGTCCGCAGTGGAACGCGATACATACCGGGCCAACAAGGCCCGTGCTCTCACCTCCGGCGGCAAGCTGGATGAGGCAAAGAAGATCTGGAGCGACCTGGCCGCAGACCCCGCGAGCGCTGCAGGCGCCGAGGCGCGAGTGCGACTGGGCGAACTCGAGGCGAAGGCCGCAAAGCAGGGCTGACGCGCGCTCCGCTCCGCGCATTACCGCCGTGGAGCATCGATCGGCTCGATCGATGCTCACCCATACATCGTGCCGATGCGCGTGCTCGTTCTCACACACAACTACCCGCGCTTCCCGGGCGACCCGGCGGGCGCGTTCGTGGCTCGCCTTGCGCAGGCCGTGCAGGCCGCCGGACACCAGACGCGAGTGCTGAGCCCCCACGTGCCGGGAACCAGGGGGCGCGAGGTCTGCGACGGTGTGTTGGTGAGTCGCTTTCGATATGCGCCCGAAAAGTTCGAGCGCCTGGGCTACACGGGATCGCTGCACCGCGATGCTCTCACCTCGCCGCTGGTAGCCCTCACGCTGCCGTTCTACCTGTGGAGCTTCTGGCGCGCCGCGACGCGTGAGATCCGCGCGTTCAACCCCGACGTCGTCCACGCACACTGGTGGATTCCATCGGGCTGCGTGGCTTCGGTTCTGGGGCGCCCGTATCTCATCACGTCGCACGGTAGCGATGTCCGCCTGCTCGAGAGTGTGCCACTTCTCCGGGCGCTGGCGCGGCGAGTCTTCGCCGGGGCGGCCGCGCTCACCACGGTTTCCCGCTTCCTCGCGCGCGATCTTGCGCGCCTGATGCCGCGTCTCGTGACGCCGGTCGAGGTGACGCCGATGCCGTTGGATGTCGATCGTTTCGCCGCGGGCGTGCTGGAGGCCAGGGCTGAGCCGCCGCGAGTGCTGTACGCCGGCAACCTGGTTCCCAGCAAAGGGGTGGATGTGCTGATCGAGGCGGTGTCGCTCCTGCTCGGACGTGGGGTTCACTGCCAGCTCAGGATACTTGGCGAAGGGCCGGCGCTGAGCACGCTCCAGGCGCAGGTGGAGAAGCTGGGA
The DNA here is from genome assembly GCA_036565945.1 of Gemmatimonadaceae bacterium. Lineage (GTDB taxonomy): Bacteria > Gemmatimonadota > Gemmatimonadetes > Gemmatimonadales > Gemmatimonadaceae > JADGGM01. The sequence continues at coordinate 1,198 of DATCXG010000355.1, read as the reverse complement.
TTGACCGATGCCGTCAGCTTCTCGCCTTTCCTGCCGCAGAGCGCGATGCCGGCCGAATACGGTCGCAGCACGGTTACCGTGCTGCCGACACGAGGGAATGCGGAGGGTCTCGGGCTGACCCTGGTCGAAGCGCTTCTGGCCGGGTCGGCGGTGGTGGGCACGCCGGCCGGCGGGATTCCGGAAGTGGTGAGGCACGAGGAGACCGGTCTCATAGCGCGCGATGGCGACGCCGCGGATCTCGCGGCTCAGATCGACCGACTGCTCACCGATTCGGAGTTGCGCGAAAGGCTGGTCCGGCAGGGAAGCGAGCACGCGCGCCGCGTCTATGCTATCGATTCCGCGGCGGCGCGCTTCATGGATCTCTACAGAGTGGCAAGTGCAAATCATTGCGCGCCCTGAGCCGCCCGACGGGTGGGAGCGACTGGTGCGTGAGCTCGGCATCTTCTACCACGACCAGCGCTGGATCCTGGGACTGAGCAGGACGTTCGGCTTCAGGGTGAGCTTCGTTGGCGCGTTCGAGGGCGGCGAGCTGGTGGGCGGTTTGCCCCTGGCCACGGTGCCAGCGCTGTTCGGGCCGCGGCGTCTGGTAAGCCTCCCGTTCAGCTATGCGGCCGGCCCCATCGCTCGCACCGAGGACGTTGCGCTTGCGCTGGCCAACGAGGCCACGCGGCTCGCCGCTCGAGGCGGGATCGGGCGGGTTGAGCTGAAGCAGCCAAGTACTGACTGGGAACCAGGTTCCGGCTTCTCTCGTGTGGTACATTATCATGCGTATCGGCTCTCCACATCCGGGGGTGAGGAGGACGTGTGGAGGCGGCTGCACCGGAGCAGCACGCAGCGCGGCATCAAGAAATCCGAGAAGTCTGGTGTGAGGGTAATTCGAGCTTCCGCCGAGGATGAAGGGGCGTGGCTGGAGATGGCGCGGCTGCAGGAGAGTACCTCGCATCGCCACGGTGTGCCAGCGCCGCCGAGGAAGTTCTTTCTGGGTCTGTGCCGCGAGCTGCAGCGGGAGGGATTGGCGGCACTATACCTGGCCCATGTCCCGGAACGCGGAATAGCGGCGGCGATAGTGGTGTGGAAGGGCGCGCGGGAGTGGATCTACGCCTTCGGCGCGTCGCGGGATGAGCTCCTGGAGTACCGGCCCAACCACGCGCTGCTCTGGGCTGCGATTCGTGATGCCGTGGCGGCGGGCGTGGTCTTC
>DATCXG010000351.1:0-5620 GCA_036565945.1 Gemmatimonadaceae bacterium | reverse complement strand
TCACGGGATTCCGGATCTGCGATTCTGGAACAGCCGGTAGTGGGTCATTTTGAATCGCTGCTCTAGCTGGATTCTGGTCCTTCCGCTCTTGGGGCTATACTCGGCGAATCTCGGCGCGGCCTTCGTGCGCCGAAGCGTGCGCTCGACCACAACCCGAGGACAATAACGAATGGCGAATGACGATCGCACCACGATAATTCCCAGGAGAACGCCGGAATCAGCGGCCATGTTGGCAAGCGTCAAACGAGCTATGGCGATCACCGCTGATCTCAACCGCTTGACGTTCGACGATGCGGACGAAGTCCGAGCCTTGTTCAGTGATCTCATCGGCAAGAAGGTGGACGACAGCTTCTTGTTGATCCCACCGTTCTACACGACCGGCGGGGCCGATATCACTGTTGGGCGCAATGTGTTCGTCAATCAGAACTGCACCTTCTACGACCTTGGCGGGCTCGATATTGCCGACGATGTGATGATCGGGCCGAACGTGAGCATCATCACGTCAGGTCATCCCATCGAACCTTCCGAGCGGCGCGCCTTCGTGATCGGAAAGCCCATAGTGATTGAAAGAAATGTCTGGATCGCAGCCGGCGCGACGATCATCGGTGGCGTAACGGTAGGCGAGAACTCGGTCGTCGCGGCGGGTTCGGTAGTCACCAGGGACGTTCCCCCGAATACTCTTGTCGGAGGAAATCCGGCGAGGGTTATTCGTTCGATTGGCGACTGAGGGCGTTCCCCTCGTTCCCTCAGCCAACCACGTCCAATTCGCGAGAACGGTCGGCCTGGACCGCCGCGAACGGCCTCTGATATACTGGGGACATGACGATCAAGAGATTGGACCACGTCAGCGTCGTCGTCGACGACCTTGCAGCCGCTATCGCTTTTTTCACCGCGCTCGGCATGACGCGCGAAGGCGAGGCGCGGGTCGAGGGCCCGTGGGTGGACCGCATCAACGGGCTCGAAGGCGTCCAGGTCGACATCGTCATGATGCGAACCCCGGATGGGCACGGGCGGCTCGAGCTGACGAAGTTTCGCAATCCAGAGCTGGTCGAGATCGAACCGGCGATCGCACCACCGAACGCGCTGGGTCTCCGGAGCGTCATGTTTACAGTCGAAAGCGTCGACGACACTGTCGCTCGCCTGCGCGCCAACGGCGCAGAGCTCGTTGGCGAGGTTGTGCAGTACGAGGACAAGTACAGGCTCTGCTACGTGCGAGGCCCCGCGGGCATCATCGTCGCGCTGGCCGAGGAGCTCTCCTGAAGCGTTCACCGCCTTCAGAGAAGCCGGTACGTCCCAGGCGCTCCCCCCACTCGATCCCATGCCGCGCAACCAGCCTGCTTTCTCGCCTACTTGCGCCGCGGTTTTGTTAGGCACACCAGGTGCGGCGCGCACAACGAGCTAGCGTCGATGACGAGTAGCTCGGACAGAAATCTTTCGGGGATAACTGGAAGAATCTGCCGATAGCCAGTCACGATCGATGTACGAACGCGGCAGACGGACCGGCGGTCGGATCGGCTTCATCCCCCAGATCCATTGCCGAGATAAGACCGCCCTTCATGGTGAAGACGTGCAGCACCTCGCTGTCCGAAAGAATATCCCCTTGAAGGCTCTTGACGAGTTGGTGCACCCTTACGCGTGTCTTGCCTCCGTCGTCCTCGGTCATTGCAAGCGGTTCGACATGGGGATCGAACTCACTCCACTGTCGAGTCCAGTAGGCACGGATCTCTTCTTTTCCGACAACCTTGCCGCCCTCCGACGCCCTGGGCCAGCTCACGTCTTGCGTCATCAGTGCTAATGCACTGTCGATGTCCCGCCTGTTGAATGCGGAATACGCCTGCTCAATGATGGCCCTGGTATCCTTCATCGATCCTCCTATAAGCAGAACAGCGGAACCACCGGTAGTCGAAGCGACGGCCAGCGCGCTCCCGCCGCCTACCGGAACACGGCGATCGGCCCGACCAGGGTGAGCGGGGGCAGATCGATCACGCGCTCCGACTCGTCAGGGAGGAAGCGACGAAAGTGGGCGCTGCCGTCCACGCTCAACGTCCGCAGCTCGCAGCTGACCAGGGAGCCCAATCCGACGGCGAGAAAATCCTCCGAATCGGTATTCTGGCACTCGGCAGAAGCGTCGGAGACGGCTGCGGATCCGCCCATTATGCCTTGCGGCACCGTGCTCCACCGAACGTCGCCCTCAAACAGCGTCGCCTCTTGCAGGTCGAACCTTGGCACGCTCTCCTTCGAGACGGTTCCCTTTCCGCCGACGATCATCCGTGCGACATCGCCCGATGCAAGGTGAGATCCGCCGAGCCCACTTGTGGCGAGGCCGGGAGCGCGCCTCATCGCGCCGGCGAAGAGGTCATAGTAGCTCAATGCCACGAGTGTGTCTCCATCGGGATGGCGCCAGCCAATCACATAGGTCATCCACCTCCCCGACCCGCTGCTACTCCGGATCGCCGTCGATGCGCCAGTGAAGGTGAAAAGATGACTTTTCCCGTCGATTTCGAGCGTGCCCAGCGTCGCTGGCGACCCCGCGGTGAGCGCGCTGATAGCTATCTGCCGGAGGGAGTTGCGCTCGTAGGAAGTTGAATCTTTGCTCTGCGCAACCTTCATCTGCGCGATGATCTCCTCATTGCTGAGGACAGGTCCAGCAGCGTCGTCGCAGGCAGACAATGTGAGAGCAACCGCGATGAGGGCGCAGCCACAGAGGATTCGCAATGATGGCACTGGTACGTAGCTCGATCTGGAGGTCTCGAGTTGCGCGCCCGCTTCAGCGCTTTACGGTGACGCGTTCCGGATAGCTGACCGGTGGCACCTCGAGGAAGTCCGCCACGAGATCCCGACGCTCACGATACTGCTCGGCTCCCTCGATGTCACGAAGGTACACCTTCCCCATCCCGACCTCCTCACCGAAAGGATGGGCGGCCGGACGTCAATGCTGCATCGGATCTTTCTTTTGTGCACGTGTTGTCTGCCTTCCTCTACCTGCTCGCCCACGGAGGGTCGGTGGCGGTTGCCTTCCGCGTGCGTCGGGAGACGAACGCCGAACGAGTACGCGCACTGCTCGATCTCTCCCGATCCACCGTGGCCGTTGCCAACTACATGTTTGTGGCCACCCTCGTGCGCGGCGTCGCGCTGGGATTCCTCGGCCACTGGTGGTCGGCGGGATGGATCTGGCTGTCGATCGTGATCCTCGTGTTGGTGCTCGCGGTGATGGGCAGGGCGGCGGCTCCGTACTTTCGCCGGATTCGCGGTGCAGTCGGGTTGGTCTTCGCGGACGGCACATGGCGACACACCGAGCGGGAGTCGACTGCCGAGCTCACGACTCGGAGGTGAAGTTGCTCCAACCCACTCCGGCCACTTTGATCCCATCCATCCGATCCGCGAAGCGAACGCTTGGGCTCGCGTGGCTCGATAGCAGATATTTGGTCGAGCACAAAACCCTAGATATACTCAACTCAATGTTCCTCCGCCCCGTGGTCAAGGGATGGTACCTGGCCGCCCGCCCGGGCGACGCTCCCGGTGACACCACACCCTGGTTCGCTGCGATGCGGGACTTCGTGGCCGGCTACTGCGCCGCACGCTTCGGGAATGAGTGGTATCTCTCCCCTGCCCTCTCGCTGCACGTACACGCCGGCGCCACCACGCTGCCGAAGCAGGTGATCGTCCACACTCCTCGCGGAACGAACTCGGTGCTCGAGCTTCCTGGCGGCTGCTCGATCCTCGACTACCGTGCGCCGGATTTCCCAGCCACTGATCGCATCGAGGTGGTCGGTGGCCTTCGGGCGCTCCCCGTCGCCGCCGCGCTCGTGCGGGTCCCGGCCGCGTTCTTCGAGTCGGCTGCCGCTGACGCGCAGATTCTTCTCACCCAGCTTCCGGATGCGTCGGACTTGAACCGCGAGCTTCTCGCTGGTGGGCACAGTGTCGTGGCCGGGCGGCTCGCCGGAGCGCTGCGGGCGATCGGCCGCGCCGGGCTGGCCGACGACATCCTCGGAACGATGCGAAGCGCCGGGTTCGCGGTGCACGAGAGCAATCCCTTCGTGAAGCAACCTCCCGTCCTGGGGAGCGGGCGCGCGCGCTCTCCCTATGTCCTGCGCCTGCAGCTGATGTGGCACACCATGCGGGAAGAGATCGTCGAGCACTTCCTCAGTGCTCCCGGACTACCGGTGGACGCGACAGCGTACATGGAGGCGGTTCAGGAGGGCTATCTGGCTGACGCCTACCACTCTCTTTCCATCGAGGGGTATCGCGTCACGGATGAGCTGATCCAACGTGTAGCCACAGGCGACTGGAACCCGGAGCAGCACGCGATGGATGCGGATGCGCGGAACGCGATGGCCGCGCACGGCTACTGGCGCGCGTTCGAGCTCGTGAAGGAATCGCTGCAGCAGATCCTTTCGGGCGACGACGCCGGCGAGATCGCGCGCGCCGACCACGGAGCCTGGTACCGCTCACTCTTCGCGCCGAGCGTCGAAGCGGGCATCCTCGCTCCCGCCGACCTCGCGGGCTACCGAAATGGACCGGTGTACATCAAGAACGCCGCGCACGTCCCGCCCCCTCGGGAAGCTGTTCGCGACATGATGCCCGCGCTCTTCGACCTGTTGGCGGCGGAGCCGAGTGCGCCGGTGCGCGCGGTGCTGGGCCACTTCTGCTTCGTCTTCATCCACCCGTACATGGACGGCAACGGCCGCATCGGCCGCTTCCTGATGAACGCGATGCTCGCATCCGGGGGGTTCCCCTGGACGGTCATCCGGGTGGAATGGCGCGCGGAGTACCTGGCGGCGCTGGATGCGGCCAGTGCACGTGGCGAGATCGCGCCGCTGGCGAGGTTGCTCTCGAGGGCGGTGTCCGGCGGCGCGGCGGATTAGAGGGTGTGGCGAGACGGCGCAGCTCAGCCGCTATCGCGCTCGCTCGTCGCCTCGAGCAACGCCAACTCGATCCCCTGGTAGTGCGGCGCCAGCCGGGGCTCGACGCCGATGCGCCGCTGCCCCACCAGGCGGAAGCCCTGACGTTCGTAGAAGTCGATGAGCGCCTGGTTGCTCGCCCAGGTGTCGATCCGGAGGCCGGTACGCCCAAGTCTCTGACACTCCGCCCACGCCCACTCGAGGACGGCGCCCATGATCCCCCGTCCCGGATACGTCAGCGCTCGCGCGATCCGGTGAAGATAGATGTGTTCACCGCGCTCGCGCTCACCCCAGATCGCTTCGTCTGCGTAAGCTACGGAGAATACCCCGGCTATTTCGTCGCCGTCCATTACGCGGAAGAGTCGCCCTGTCTCCAACTCGGCGACGGTCAACTGCGGCGGGAACTCGTCCCAGAGGATCGCGTCGCGCTCGCGCTGTATCTCTCGTGCACCGGCATACACCGCGCGGACCGCGGGGAGATCGGATAATTCGGCGGCTTCGATTCGCATCTACTGTTCTGGCTAACTGTTCGAGTTGACTGTACCGGCCAACTGTTCTCGTTGATCGGCCGGCTGCGCTGCTGCAGGCTGGGGAATCCCGATGCACCCGTAGACCATAGATCCTTACCCCACCGCCCCCTTGACAGCAAAGCAACATACCTGTACTATCCACCCCATGAAGCAACCGGCCACCACTCCCGCCACGCAGCCCGCGACCGA
>DATCXG010000336.1:0-4500 GCA_036565945.1 Gemmatimonadaceae bacterium | reverse complement strand
CTCTCGATCCGAGTCGCGGCACCATCCACTCCACCTCGCCGGAGTCGGAGTGATGCGCCTCCAGTAGGCGGCGCAACTGGTCGGGCGTAAGGACGCGTTGCTCGAGCGCCGCCGCGGCCTCGCTTCCCGGCGGCGCGCGATCGAGCATCTCCACCAGCACACCGAGCTCGCCCCGATCCACCATACCATCGAGCGCCTCCTCCAGCACCGTGCCAACACATCCGACCTCGAGGCTCATCTGCACGAGCCGCTCGCGCTCGCACCGATGCACACTATCATCAGCGGCGACGAAGAGCGGCCCCTTCAGGGCCATGTGCTCGAGCATGACTCCGTAGCGCTGGGAATTCGGATCTGGCAGCGTCCAACCGGACACTAGCTGCTGGATCTGGTCGCGCAGAGCAACCTCGGCTTCCGGCCGCACCGCCGGCATGCCCCGCTCAGCGTGCACAGCGAGCTTGGCGAAAAGACGCAGGAGTGATTCCGAGATCACCTGGTGCGAGGCATCGGCCGCGGCTTCCACGAGCGTGAGCACCGCGTCTACCGCCATCCCCTGCGATGCATCCAGCAGGAATCGGCGGCGCTGCGCGACGTCACCACCCAACGCGAGAAGCCGCCGCAGATGCTCAGGCTCGAGCGCGCCGACGAGCTCCGAGACGCGCCGACGCAGTAATGCGGACTCCGCGCCGTCACCAGTGGAAAGCTGGTCGGCGATCTGGAGCAGATAGCCGATGATCACCTGATCGTAGGCCTGCTCACGCTCATGCGCGTTGATCGCCTTGGCCACCACCCTCGGATCGGTCGGAGGTCGGTCGTCACCCGCTTCGGCCTGCAGCGCAGACCGCGCGAGATCGAGCCAGAGTTGCGCCGTCCGCCTCGGCAAGCCACCTGTGGGCGGGTCGGATCCGGTCTCGTCAACGAGCTCGAGCTGGCCGTACGTGAGCGGCAGAAGCCGCACGTGCTGCCAGTCGCGCCGTTCGCCTGCACCATCGGGCTGGCCCGCCGCAGCTTCCGCATCCGCGTCTGCCGCGAGCGCTCGCAATACCGCCTCGATCTCATCACCACGGATTCCCGCGAGGAATTTCACTGCGCCTACGCCATGACGATGGAGATGCTGCGCGAGCCCATGGAGCAAGGGATTTCTGGAATCGGTCGCGAGCCCTTCGATGATCAACTGGTCGCGCGCCACTCCCAGCGCAAGCGACTGGCGCTCCCGCATGAGCGAGTCGAGCCGCCGCACGACATCCGCCTGGGCGGCCTTGAGCAATGGGTGGTCGTCCGGGTACATGGCGTGCTTGTGCAGCGCGATCGAGAGCTCGATCACGAAGTCGGAGAGGTCCCGTGACAGGACGGCACTCGCCTGTTGCGCCGGGAGGGTATTCGCGCTCATCGGAGGTGGAGTAGGCTGACCATTGTCGGTACTAATTCGACATTCGACGGCAGCGCGGGGTAACATGCGGGGAGCCTGCTGGGCCAATTCCGGTGGAGTGCGGAGAGGGAGCGCGCGCGGATGGACGGCCGACGGGATACCGCCTACGACTCACAGGCGAGCACGGAGTTGTCTGCAGATCTCACGGAGCCGTTGTGTGCGTCTGCTCCTGGTCCCACATGAGTACCACCAAAAGCACCGCCCCCACCGTGATCCCCGCATCGGCGATGTTGAAGGTCCAGAATCGGTGCGCACCTATCCCCACATCGATGAAGTCGACGACGCCGAAGGGAGAGCGCAATCGGTCAATGAGGTTCCCGACCGCACCACCGCACACGAGAGCTAGCGCGACTGCCATCGCTCGTGCCGTGGGTGCGGTGCGTCGGTACAGCAGCGCCAGCACAGTCAGGATGCCCACGGCAACAAGGACGAGAAGCGGACGAGACCAGGGTCCCACATCGATGCCGAATGCGGTGCCCGGGTTGTAGCCGAGCGTGAACTGCAGTACGGAACCGACTACCTCGTGGGGCACCCCACTCGGGCCAAGCTGTTCTACCGCGACCTTCTTGGTCGTGCAGTCGGCCAGGACTAGGAGAATGAGGAGTGGCCAGAAGATGCGCGCCTTCTGCGACATCGGTACCTCGTAATCCGGGGGTGAAACTGGCAAGCAGAACAGAAATGCGGCTGTCGTGTCTTGCAGCCTGCTCCCGGAACTTGCAGTGATTGTGGTCGTCGCACCAGTTGGGCCCGGTTCGAATCTCTGACGATATTCACCACATCTCTCATGCCTGCCAACCTACTGATCCGCCCGGCGACCCTGGCCGATATACCGGCCCTGACCACCATCGCGCACTCGGCAAAGCGCGCGTGGGGCTACCCCGCATCCTGGCTCGATCTCTGGGCGCCACAACTGACGATCACCGAGGTCTACCTGCGCGATCACATCGTGTTCGTGGCCGAGCGTGACGAAACAGTGGTCGGCTTCGCCGCGCTGGACTGCGACGACGGGACACAATGGCAGCTGGATCACCTGTGGGTGTCACCGGAACACTGGCTGCAGGGCATCGGCGGTCAACTCCTGACGAGTGTGCTCGTGGAGCTCCGCTACCGGGAGGTGTCTGAGTTGCACATCGAGGCCGATCCGCATGCGGCGCCGTTCTACACGCGGATGGGCGCGCAGCTCGTGGGCGCTACTCCGGCGCCGATGCCAGGAATGCCGGATCGCGAGCTCCCACTATTCGCATTGACAGTCGCGGCTACCTGACGGCACAGACTCCAACTACAAGCGGCCCCGCGCGTGGACACCTCGTTCTATCGCATAGAACGGGCGCTCCAGAAGGCTCCGCCCGCGCGAGAGCCGCGCTGATGCCAACCGATAGCGGTGTTTGCGGTTGCGCGCTTCGCACCAGATGGTCCGCTCCCTGCCTTCCTGCCGCTCGCGATCCATCAACCCCACACAACGGAGCGGAGCCATGCAGACCTTCCCGGAGCAGTACGTCGCGAAACGACTCGAGCGTGAGGAGCAGGTGCTGAATCGAGCACTCCAGGATGCCGACTTCCGCAAGGAGCTCGTCGCGAGCCCGCGTGCGACGCTGTCGTCGCTCTACGGCGTGTCGATTCCTGACGAGGCCGACGTTCAGGTGTTCGAGGAGACGACCAACAGCCACCACGTAGTGATCCCGCCGGACCTGGCGCAGATGAACGAGGAGTTGACGGACGAACAGCTCGAGGCCGTTGCCGGCGGATGGTTCCTCCAGCTCGCCTGGACGACGCTCTGCGTGGGTAGCGGTAAGCCGGGCGACACGAACTGACTTACGCAGTCTCCAGGAGCAGGTGCTGTACCGAGCGCGGTAAGGAATCTCACATCTCAATGGAGCCGTGTCATGCCGACATTCCAGGAACTGTACATAACGAAGCGCCTCGAGCGCGAGCGGCAGGTACTCTCGCAGGTCATCAACGAGCCCGGGACGCGGAAGGATCTGCTGGAGAACCCGAAGGCAACACTCGAGTCCATCTACGGCATCTCCTTCCCCGCCGGTACGGACATCCGTGTGCACGAGGAGAAGCTCGGCAGCCACTACGTCGTGCTCCCCGCGAGCATCGGTGAGACAGGCGAAGAGCTGAGCGATGATCAGCTCGAAGCAGTGGCGGGCGGATGGTTCGTACAATTGTTGGCGACCTCCGTCTGCTTCGGTAGCGGCGATCCGGGTGGGACGTCGATACCTGAGCCGGTCTGATCTCGCTTCGATGCGCCAGGTAGAGCGAGTGACCAGCGGCGCGCGCCAGTCCTCCCAGTGTGGCCGTGCCGCTGGTACCCCGTCTGACCGCGTGGAGAACATCCCTCAACCCGTAGCTGGATGGGTGAGCGGAACGCACGCGGGCATTGTCGAGATCATCGAACGCGCCAGCTCTCTGCGTGAGCGGTTGGGCAACAGGTTCGTGCCGCACTCTGTATCTTCGCCCGCAACGTCGGCCGCGCGCCTGGCTGCATGGTGTCGCAACGCCGCTAAGGGTGATCCCTCTCATTTTGCCCGTCGCCTCGCACTGGATGGGCTCGATCACGAGCGAGTAAGCATGGCGCTGGGGCCGGTGCACATCGCCAACGGATCCGACATCCCCGAGTGGGCCGAGTTGCTCGAGCGCTACATCGATGATATCTCGGCGCCTGCCACACTAGACCGAGCACCGGTCGTACATACCGCCGCATGGTCAGCATCTAGTGGTGACGACGTGCCGTTCGGCGAACTGCTCTCTCCACTCGCGGACCTAGCCCAGGTGGATCTGGAAGCGCGGATAGGCGAGGCACTCACCCGGGTCGCGCCGCCGGCACGCGCCGCGCTCCGCGAGTCGCTCATGCAGCGACTCGCACGCCTGGCGGCGCCGCTACTCTACGAAGGCTTCGATCGCCATCGCTCCGAGCACCAGTCATCGGCGGCTCATCGTGGCGCTCGCGCGGTGCAGCGCCCCGGCCCATCACGAGAGCTGTATCACGATTACATGCGCCGGATGTTGGCCGGCGCCATGCTGCGATTGCTGCGCGAGTACCCGGTGCTGGCTCGCCTTCTGGCCACCAC
>DATCXG010000329.1:0-4702 GCA_036565945.1 Gemmatimonadaceae bacterium | reverse complement strand
GCCGCGAAGGCCAGCCGCCAGAGCCGTTCGGCGTGGTGCATGCCGGCGCGCGGCCGCCACGAGACCGTGTACAGCGCCCGGGCGGCGGAGGTGGCGAAGCCCACTCGCTCGTGACAGCCCGCGAGCAGCGCCAGGGCAGCGCTACGCAACGATCCCTGCGCCATGTACGCCGTCCGCGTGCCGCCCGAGGTGGAGCCTTTCACCGCGAACTGCCGGTAGTTCCGCCGGATATCGCGTGCCATGCGCAATACGCCGCCCACGCCTGCGTATGTCCTCCGCTTGTCGTAGACGAAGAGCGTCCGGATGAACGGATTGTTCGATAGCAATTCGGCGGCCGCCGGGGTCACGACCACGTCTACCGGTCCGCGCGTGGCGAGCTCGGCGATGAGTGGGGTGGTGAGGACAGTGTCGCCCAGGTAGGAGGTCTGGATGATGAGGGACGTGGCGTGCGGCACCGAGCTCCCCTGGGGAGCGCCGCTCCCCAGGGGAGCTGCTGCCGCTCCGACGCGGCCCACGGGTACAGCACCACTGTTCCGGTCTACCCGCTCTCCGCTCCCCGGTCCCCGGCTCATTCTACCTGCAGCACCGCGAGAAACGCTTCCTGGGGGATCTCCACGGATCCTACCTGTTTCATGCGCTTCTTTCCCTCTTTCTGCTTCTCGAGGAGCTTACGCTTTCGCGTGATGTCGCCGCCGTAGCATTTGGCCAGCACGTTCTTGCGCAGCGGCTTCACAGTGGTGCGCGCTATCACTTTGGTGCCGATAGCCGCCTGGATCACCACTTCGAAGAGCTGGCGCGGGATGAGCTCCTTGAGCTTGTCCGCCACCTTGCGACCCCACTCGTACGCCTTGTCCCTGTGGATGATCACCGAGAACGCATCCACCGGGTCGCCGTTGATCAGCATGTCGAGCTTGACCAACGCGCTGGAGCGGTAGTCGAGCATCTCGTAGTCGAGGCTCGCATAGCCCCGGCTGACGGTCTTGAGCTTGTCGTAGAAGTCGAGGATTATCTCGGCGAGCGGAAACTCCCAATCGAACTCCACACGACTCGCATCCACGTAGCTCATGTTGTTGTAGACGCCGCGCCGGTCGGTACCGAGGGCCATGATCGCGCCTATGTACTCGGCTGGTGCCACGATGCGCGCCTTCACGTATGGCTCCTCCACTCGATCGGTGACCGAGCCGTTGGGCATGCGCGAAGGATTCTCGATCAACTCCTCAGTGCCGTCGGTGAGGAACACGTGGTACTTCACGTTAGGAACGGTGGTCACGAGGTCCAGGTCGAACTCGCGCTCCAGCCGTTCCTGCACGATCTCCATGTGCAGCAGCCCGAGGAAGCCGCAGCGGAAGCCGAAACCCAGAGCTATCGATGTCTCCGGCTCGTAGCGCAGGGAAGCGTCGTTGAGCCTGAGCCTCTCGAGGGCATCGCGCAGGTCCGGGTACCGGTTGGCGTCGGTAGGATAGATCCCGGCGAACACCATGGGGTGCACGTCCTGGTAGCCGGGCAGGGGCTCGCCGTGGGGGTTGTCGGCGTCGAACACCGTGTCGCCAACACGCGTCTCCTGCACGGCGCGCACGTTCGCCACCACGTAGCCAACCTCGCCGGGCCTGAGCTCATCGGCCCTGACCTGCCGAAGCTGGTTGTAACCCACCTCGATCACCTGATACGTGTTGTCGCTCGTGCCGAAGGCGATCCGCATGTCGGGCCGGAGCACGCCGTCCACTACACGCACCGAGGGAATCGCACCGCGGTATCTGTCGTAATACGAGTCGAAGATGAGCGCGCGGAGTGGCGCGTCCGGATCACCCTCAGGGGCACGGACGCGGGTTACCACCGCCTCGAGAAGCTCGGGGATCCCGATCCCTTCTTTGGCACTGACTGCCAGGATCTCTTCCGGGCTGACGCCTAGCAGGTCCACCAGCTCCTGTCGCCGCCTTTCGGGCTCGGCTCCGGGCAGGTCGATCTTGTTCAGGACCGGGATGATGTCCAGCCCGGCATCGAGCGCCAGAAAGAGATTGGAAAGCGTCTGGGCCTGAACCCCCTGCGATGCGTCCACCACGAGGATGGCTCCTTCGCATGCCGCGAGGGAGCGTGAAACCTCGTAGGTGAAGTCCACGTGACCCGGGGTGTCGATGAGGTTGTACTCGTATCTGCGACCATCGTGCGCCGTGTACTCCATGCGCACCGCGTTAAGCTTGATGGTGATGCCTCGCTCGCGCTCGAGGTCCAGTGTGTCCAGCACCTGCGCCTTCATGGCCCGCTTCTCGAGCATGCCGGTGCTCTCGATGAGGCGGTCGGCCAGGGTGGACTTTCCATGGTCGATGTGGGCGACGATGCAGAAGTTGCGGATGTGCTCGAGTTTCAAGCGATTGACTCGCGGTCTGGTGATTTGTACGAAACCATCTAATATAAGCAGAAACCCCCGCCTTCTCCCTCCAAGATTCAGGTTCCCCACTTGAGCCCTCTCCCAAGACTGCGCGCGGCGCTGTCCCTGGCAGCACTCGTTATGGTCCCTGCCTGCGCGACCACGGCCCCTCGTGCACCAATCGAGGCCTCGGGCGCGGCGAGCGCCCCCAGGGCTGGCACGAAGATCACCTCTCCCAAGCAGGAATTCGGCTTCGACATTGGTGATGACTACCGTCTGGCGAACTACTCCCAGCTCACCGCGTACTGGAACAAGCTCGCCAGGGAGTCGGACCGGATGACGCTCGTGCGCATCGGCACGACCGCCGAGGAGAGGCCGATGATGATGGCCATCATCACGTCTCCCGAAAACCGTCAGAAGCTCGAGCACTACCGGGAGATTGCTCGGAAGCTGGCGCTCGCGAAGGGGCTCACCGATGCCGAGGCGAGGGTGCTGGCGCGGGAAGGGAAGTCGGTGGTGTGGATAGACGGTGGGCTCCACGCCACCGAGGTGCTTGGCACGCAGCAGCTCATCCAGACCGTCTACGAGCTCGTGAGTCGCACCGATCCGGAGACCATGCGGATCCTGAATGACGACATCGTCCTGTGCGTCCTGGCGAACCCCGACGGCATGGATCTCGTCTCCGACTGGTACAACCGCAAGGCCGACACGCTGGAGCGCTCCACCTCGGCGATTCCGCGGCTCTATCAGAAGTACGTGGGGCACGACAACAACAGGGACTTCTTCATGGCCAACCAGCCCGAGACGCAGGCCATGAACAGGGTGATGTACCAGGAGTGGTTCCCGCAGATCGTGTACAACCACCACCAGACCGGGCCGGCGGGCACGGTGATGTTCTCGCCACCGTTTCGCGATCCCTTCAACTACAACTTCGATCCGCTCGTGCCGATGCAGCTCGATATGGTTGGCGCGGCGATGCACACCCGGTTCGTGGCCAACGATATGCCCGGCGTTACCATGCGCTCGGGGGCGAGCTACTCCACGTGGTGGAACGGCGGCCTTCGTACCATGCCCTATTTCCACAACATGATAGGGCTCCTCACCGAGGCCATCGGCAACCCCACGCCCATCGACATCCCGCTGGTGCTCGACAACCAGCTTCCGCGCGGCGACCTGCCGTTCCCTATCGCGCCGCACGAGAAGTGGCACTTCCGCCAGTCCATGGAATACGAGCTCACCGCCAACCGGGCGGTTCTCGACTTTGCATCGCGCTACCGCGAGCATCTGCTCTACAACATCTACGAGATGGGTAAGAATTCCATCGAGCGCGGCAGTCAGGACCACTGGACGATCACAGCGCACGCCATCGATTCGCTGAAGGCCATGGTGGCGCGCGATAGCAAGGGGAAGGATGGTGCGGACGGCAACGGAGCGGCGGAGCGGCGCTCCCGTCGTGGTGTGAGCAGCGAGTACTTCGCGCTCCTGCACAAGCAAGAGAACCGTGACCCGCGGGGGTACGTGATCCCGGCCGATCAACCAGACTTTCCTCGGGCCACGAAGTTCGTCAACATCCTCATCAAGGGGGGGGTGGAGGTGCAGCGCGCCACGGCGCCGTTCGTCGTGAACGCGAGACGCTATCCGGCCGGTTCATACGTGGTGCTTGGCGCACAGGCTTTCCGGCCGCACGTACTCGACATGTTCGAGCCGCAGGACCATCCCAATGACTTCCAGTACCCGGGTGGTCCGCCGAACGCCCCGTACGACATCACGGGGTGGACGCCGGCGCTCACCATGGGGATTCAGTTCGACCGCGTCCTCGATGGTTTCACCGGGCCGTTCGTACCTGTGGCGGATACGGTAACTCCTCCAGCGGGTACGGTGGCCGAATCGCCCACGGCGGCCGGCTATCTGCTCAGCCACGCCGTCAACAACAGCGTGATCGCCGTGAATCGGTTGCTCGCCGCCGGTAGTGAGGTGTACTGGCTCACGCGCGAATTGAGCGTGAACGGCGAGAATTACCCCGAGGGAACCATCTACATCCCGGCGTCGAGCTCCGTGTCGCCGATCATCCAGCGAGCGGCTTCGGAGCTCGGGCTGTCGTTTGACGCCCTGCCCACTGAGCCCACCGCCGGTCTCCTGAAGTTGCAGCCGGTGCGCGTGGGCCTGTGGGATGAATACGGCGGCTCGATACCATCGGGCTGGGTGCGTTGGCTGCTCGAGCAGTATGAGTTCCCGTACCAGGTCGTGTACCCCAGGGAGCTGGATTCCGGCGACCTGCGGGGCAAGTTCGATGTGTTGCTCTTCGTTGATGGAGCCATACCGGAGCGCGACGCGGCG
>DATCXG010000324.1:0-3743 GCA_036565945.1 Gemmatimonadaceae bacterium | reverse complement strand
CGGCCGGCACGGCGCTGCCGGAAGCAGGTGGTGCCGCCTCGACGCGCGCCGCCGTCACCTGCACGCGCACCGATGCCGGTATGACCGCGGCCAGGCCCAGGCCAGTGGTATCGAGTGGCACGACCTGCTCGGTGAGGGTATCGCGGGCGGTGATGCTCGCCCGATCGGTAGTGACCGAACCGAGGCGTCGCACGGCGCGACGCGTGCCTCGCACCAGAACGCTGTCGGGCTCTACTCGCAGACCGTCGATGATCCGCATGTTGCTGTCCGCCGTCGCGAGCACCAGTGCCCGTACCGGCAAGTATCGCTGCTCGGTCACCTGGAATCTCAGCTCGAGTGCGCGCGGCGTGACGTCACGGACCTGGACCTCCGCGTTGTTGCCCCGGATGATCACGTCACCTGGGCGCAGGTCCCACTGGATCTCGTCTGGCGTATCGGCGTTCACCACGCGGCGTATCTCGGGTGGCGAGGCCAGGAGCTTGAGCAGATCCATACCGCGGCCGTACACCAGCGCGTGCACCACGGGAATGTCACTCACCAGTGAGACGGCGGAGTCCGTGACTACCGCGACCTTCACTTCCACCAACTTCTCCGTTGGCTCCTCCGCGCTCACGAGCATCCAGAGCACGAGCGCCAGAAGCAGCGCTGCGAACTTGATCGGCAATCTCTCCGTGGCGCTGGTGGATATCCTTTTCCGGAGTGAGACTGCGCGGGAGAGCGGAGAGCGGGGCGGTGTCGGAGGCGTGTGAGTAGCCAATCAGTTGGCCGGTTCGTTGAGGAGCTGCTCTATGAGCGCCCTGTTGGCCTCGGAGTTCCAGTCTACAGCGCCGATCAGCTTCTTGCGGATGATACCGTCTCGACCGATGATGAATGTCTCCGGCACAGCTGTAGTCTGATACTGCCGCGAAATCTTGTTGGCGTCGTCGTGCAGGATCACGAAAGTAAGCCCGACCCGCTGGGTGAAATCGCGGATGACCTGCTCCTGACCCGGGCTATCCACGCTCACCGCCACCACGCGCAGCCCCTTCGGACCGAGTGAGCGGTGCAGCTTCTCGATGCTGGGCATCTCGACGCGACATGGTGGGCACCAGGTGGCCCAGATGTTGAGCAGCACCACCTGCCCGCGGTAGTCGGCAAGCGACCTGGTGGCGGACGGTGAGTCGAGCGTGACGGCGTGGAAGTTCGGCGCTGCGGTGCCCACCGATACCGGGAAGAGCTCGTCGCCGAAGATGCGCGTGGCGGCCAGGAGGCCGCCGCCCAGGATGAGCGCGAACAGTGCGACGAACGACCACTGCTGCCTGATCGTCATACGGTCTCCATGCACAGCTGCCTGAGTGCCGCTATCTGCTCGCCAGGGTCAGGGGCGCCGAGTATGGCGTTGCCCGCCACGAAGGTGTCCGCACCAGCGCGCCATACTCGCGTGATGGTGTCGCTGTTGATCCCACCATCCACCTCGAGCGCTGCGCTCCCCGACGCCGAATCGAGCAGCACTCGCGCGCGGTGCACCTTGTCCACCGAGTGCTCGATGAATGTCTGCCCACCAAAGCCGGGGTTCACAGTCATAATCAACAGGAGATCGAGCTCGGACGCTACCTCACGCACGGAATCCAACGGCGTTGACGGGTTGAGCGCCGCGCCAGCCATGCAGCCGAGCTCCTTGATGCGGCATATCTGACGGTGCAGATGCGGTGAGACCTCCACGTGCACGGTGAGCGTGGAGGCTCCAGCAAGGGCGAAGCTTTCCAGATACTTCTCCGGTTCCACGACCATCAGGTGGACGTCGAGCGGCAGCTTCGTGAGGGAGCGCACTGTCTCGATGACCTTGGCGCCGAAGGTGAGGTTCGGGACAAAACACCCGTCCATCACATCCACGTGTACCCAGTCGGCTCCACCC
Source organism: Gemmatimonadaceae bacterium (assembly GCA_036565945.1). Classification (GTDB taxonomy): domain Bacteria; phylum Gemmatimonadota; class Gemmatimonadetes; order Gemmatimonadales; family Gemmatimonadaceae; genus JADGGM01. Next base: position 1,849 of record DATCXG010000324.1, on the reverse strand, counting down.
TCTTCGATGCGTGCTATGTCGTCAGCGAGGTGCGCGAAATCGGCGCTGAGAATCGAAGGCGCGATGCGAACTGTCATGGTCTGCCCGCCACTGTCAGTTGAATAGTGGTCCCCGCGGGCGCGCTCGTGCTCGCGGCGGGTGATTGTCCGATGATGGTGTTCGGCGCGAATGCATCGTTATCGTCGTAGGTGATGGTCCCGACCTCGAAGCCCAGTTGGCCGAGCAGTGATCGGGCCTGACCGTAGTCCTGACCCATCAGATCGGGCACGGTCAGCATCCCCGGTCCGTCGCTCACGGTCAGATCCACCAGCGATGGCGTTGGCACGGTGGCTCCGCCCACGGGCGAGCTCAGGAGAACCTGGCCGCGCGGGGCGACATTCTCCACCTGTTGTACATCGCCCAGCTCCAATCCCGCCTTGCCGATGATCGCCGTGGCCTGCTCCAGTGTGAGTCCGACGACCCGAGGAACGGCCACGGTGCGCTGACCGCGGCTGACATCGAGCACCACGGTGGTTCCCTTGGGCTCTGTGGTCCCGGGTACCGGGGTCTGCGCGAGCACCGCGCCCGCCGGAGCCGCGGCGTCGAAGCGGCGCTCTCCTCTCGATGCCTTGAATCCGGCATCTTTGAGTCGGCTCGTGGCGTCATCGTACGCGAGGCCGGTGACGTTGGGTACACTCAGATCGCTCGCCACCGAGCTCGCTGGGAAGATGAGGAGCGCGACGACGAGGTAGGCGAGGGCGAAGCCGCCCACGGCCGACGTGAGGTACTGTGCAGCAGTACGCATGTTGTGGCGTCGCTTCATTTGCCCATCTCCCTGGTTCCGCCGGGGAGTCCCACGACGTAGTCGTTCTCTTCGTCGCGACGGTGGTTCACTCGCTTGCTCTCCGGAGCCTCGCCGCAAAAGCACCGTCCGTCCCGTGGCGCTGGGGTAGAACGCGCAGACGGCCCGCATCCAGAACCGATGGGTGGACGGCGCCTTCCGCGGGCGGTTCCAGATGCCAGTCGTCGCGTTCGGCGAGGAAGCTCTCTATCTGCGCATCGTTCTCTTCAGGCTCCAGCGAGCAGGTGCTGTAGACCAGCACTCCGCCGGGCTTCACCACGTCCGCGGCCGCGCGCAGGATGCTGCGCTGCAGCGCAGCCATCACGGCGAGGTCCGAGACCTTCAGTCGCCAGCGTGCATCGGGGTGACGGCGGAACGTGCCGGTGCCGGTGCAGGGGACATCCACGAGTACGGCATTGACCGGTCGGATGGCCGGGTGGCGTGCGTCGGCCACCATGGTCAGCACGTTGCGCGCCTCCACGCGGCGGAAATTTTCTGCCATCCACCGCGCCCGGCCGATCGAGCGGTCGGAAGCCACCACGGTTGTCGCAGTGCGGGAGAGCTCCAGCACCTTCCCGCCGGGTGCCGCGCACAGCCCGGCCACGAGCCCATCTCCATCGACTGGTAGCGAGGCGTAGCGGGTGACGAGTGTGGCGCCGGGATCCTGCACGAAGAAGAGTCCCTTGCGGTATGCGCCCAGCTCGGTGAGAGCCACGCCGGAGCCCAGGCGGATGCTGTCGCTCACCAGCGGCACATCCTCCACGCGCGCTCCGGCCGACTCGAGGGTCGCCTCCAGCTGCTCGCGAACGATACCGAATGGGCGCAGCACGGTGCTTGCCTCGGAGTTGTTCACTGCCAGCAGGCGCTCGGTCTCCTCGGCGCCCCAGCGCGCTACCCATCGGGCCACGAGCCAGCGGGGGTGCGAATAGCGTAGCGCCAGTTTGTCCACTGGATCGCCGGCCGAGGGGAGCTCCAACGACTCGCGCTCGCGGTCCACGCGCCGTAGAACCGCGTTGGCGAGCCGGCTCG
>DATCXG010000177.1:0-3358 GCA_036565945.1 Gemmatimonadaceae bacterium | reverse complement strand
GGCGTGGCAGGCCAATCGCTCGACGAGCTGGTGGGGCAGCCGCAAGAGCATCTGTACGACGAGCTGGAAGGCCGCCTGCGCGCGGGCCCGGTCGCGTTCCGACTCGAGCTGCAGCTCGCTCAGGACGGGGATCCGCTCGATGACCCGTCGGCCATGTGGCCAGATGATCGCGAACGCGTGGTCGTGGGACGCCTCGAGCTGTTCCGGCGAATCACGGAGGCCGAGATTGGCGACCCGGTCATGCTGCACGACCCGACTGCTGTCACGGATGGGATCGAGATCTCGCCTGACGATCAGATCATCGCCGTGCGGCGAGGCGCGTATCTCGTCTCGGTAGCGGAACGTACCGGCGGCTGGCAGCGGCGAGGAAAGATCTCGACGGCTCCGGCGCAGACGAGCTCTCCAGCACGGACGACTACGCCGACGTAAGCGGCGAACTCCGATCCTGCAATCGCAGTTTACCACACAGGAGACCACGATGGCCACGCAGAGACAGCCGAAGACGGACGCACAATACTCCCCGGAGAATCAGAAAGTGCAGGATCTGCGGGAATTGTTCGCCGACGCACCAGAGCTTGGGGAAACGGCGCTGGAGAACGTGATCAGAGAGCTGACGTCGCAGGTAGCGGCGCCACGAACGTGGGTGGAGAGTGCCGGCCGGGCCGGCAGCCGTCTGGGCAATGTTTCGGAGTTGACCCTGATCGTCCCCCTCACCCCCGGCGGAGCCCAACGGCTGCGCGCATTCTTGAAGTTGCTGCACGGCAACCTCGACGGCGCGGACAAGGTCGGCTCCGGCCACGACATGCGCTTCGTGTTTCTGGACAACGATACGAAGATGCTCTTCGCCACGGCCTACTATGGCGGCGACTGGGACGCCTACATCGACGACTTCGCCACGAAGATTCCCGACTATCTGTACGTCGTCGACGCGGCGTGGGAAGGCTGGCCGGGGATCCGCAGCCCGGAGGCGAAAGACTACCTCGCGAAGCACCAGGTGACGGCGGAAGGCTGGTTCGTCGCCAATCCGGATCTGACGGTGGCGGAGACCCGACGGCTGAAGCGTATCGGGAAGGCGTTGGACGAACTCCTGGACAAGATCAGCGAGTGAGCTAACGCGTCCACTGCGGGGGAGGCGAATTCCTTTCCCTCGCCGTGGGCGAGCGCCATCCGAGCTCGTCGTGAGGCGTGTGTCATGCCGGAACTGCGGGATCACCTCCGGAAGGATCTCCAGCGCAGCGCCATCACCCTCGACCTGGATGACATCCAGGCGACCGTGCTGCGCCATCGCCCCGAGCCCTATTACGGCACGCACATCATGGGGCATTTCCAGGATGCGCGCGGCGGCTGGGAGTGGGTGCGGCGGCTCGCCCCACACGTCGACTCCCTCGGCTTCAAGGACCTGATCGGACAACCCGCCATCGAGGGAAGCGGAGTCGAACCGCTCCCAGGTCAAGGTCGCCCCATCAAGGCCGGTGAGTTCATACTCGGCTATCCGGGCGAGGCTGGCGTGCCCCTTCCCATGCCTCAGCCAGACGTCCTGGGACGCAACGGCACCTTCGTTGGACTCCGCAAATACCAATCGCGGGTCGGAGCCTTCAATCGCTTCCTGCACGCGAACGCGCACACCGACGAAGAACGGGAGCTGCTCGCCGCGGAGATGTTTGGGCGCTGGCGCAGTGGCGCGCCTCTCACACTCGCGCCGACCATGGACGATCTGGCGCTTTGCGACGACCCGCTGCGGAACAACGATTTTACCTACGCCAACGATGCGCAGGGCGAGCAGGTGCCGCTGGGCTCTCACATGCGGCGCATGAACCCGCGCGATACCAGGATCGCAGCGGCTCACGGATGTGAACCTGCACCGCATCATCCGGCGAAGCACCGCCTACGGAGCGGCCTACGACCCGGACGCAATATCCGAGCAGGACGACGAGGTCCCGCGCGGGCTCTATTTCATCTTCCTCAGCGCCAGGGCGATGGACACGCTCGAGTTCCTACAGCGAGAGTGGATCAACGACGGCGACTTCATGGGCCTCGACGAGGAGCGTGACCCGACCGTCGGGCCGCAGGAGGAAGGGGCAACATTCACCATTCCGAGGGATCCGGTGAGGCGCCGCATCCACGGCATCGAAACGTTCAACGTGCTGCGCGGGGGCGAGTACTTCTTCATGCCGAGCCTGTCAGCCCTGCGCTGGTTAGGCGAACTCAGATGATATCAGCGGGAGCGCACGAGCGGGAGCGCACCGACCGACGCACTCGTAGGGTTCCACGATGGCAGCGGCCCGACTGTCAGAAAGAGACGTGACCAATTCCCGGTAATACAACCCTGAGCGGAGGGTATCCAGAATGCTCAGGCCGCGATGAGAGACGACACGCCCCCGGCCAGACGTACAGCGTCCGCTCCGGTGCTGATCAACGTGACGGGGTGGCGCCAAGAGAAGAATAGTGCGTGGAAGATGCGGGCGAGATCGCACGCGGCGAGGAGCCATCCGATGGTCGCCTCGCCAATCAGACGGGCGATGAGGCTCCGGAATGGCGCGTACTCGATCACCTTGGCCACGTACATGAGCAGCTGAGCAGCCTGATTGTGAACAGGGCGCGCGTACACCGCCGGTGGCGCAGCGCTGTACGTGAGTGCAAATGGGGGCGGTGCCTCTGGCACCGGCGCGATCCACATCGCCGATGGCCGCGGCCACTCTCGAGCCGGGATGGCTGCGCGGGCGTCGGACGCGTACCGGCGGGCGGCTGGGGCGCAAACCGCATTCGCAGGAATGGCTGCACCCGGAATCGGTGTTAGCGTCTGAGCAAGATCGCGCGCGAACGCCAGCAGACGCTGCGCATCCGTGCGCTCCGGATCGAAACGTACGAGGACGTTCCCTGTCAGCTCGTTCGCGCGAGCGCGATGGACACCATCCACGTGGGCGAAACGCCGCTCGATTTCTTGCTCGGCGATATCGAACCATCCTGGCACGTGCAGCCGGATTCGCCCCCGCACGGCAGAGATCACGCATGGGAGCGAGGCTGGACCCGTCATCGGGTGACTCCTGTATATCCTCACAAGCCTGAAGCTCGAGGGGTATAGTGACGACAGGGTCACGCGGCGATATCGCAATTGTAACAATCTGCACGGCGCGCCACACCTCGGGCACTCCGTCACGCTACACGATGGAGAGTCTCCCCGGTGTCAGCCGTGAACCGCGGCAGGAGTGAGCCGCGGCGCCTCATGAGGACCGTGCGGCGGCACACCGATCGGCGCCCCTGCGGCGAGCAGTCGGTGCAGCAGCGGTGAGGCCAGCGTGCTCCCAGTGACGAGCGCCCATCCGAGCGAAGAGAGCGGCGTGAGTCCGACGAGCGAGCG
>DATCXG010000288.1:0-3092 GCA_036565945.1 Gemmatimonadaceae bacterium | reverse complement strand
GAACGAAGCAACGCGCGGCGCGCAAGCCGGCGTGGCGACCAGCATGCTACTGCGATAAATGTTCCACTCGCGAGGCTGAGCGTGGTGAGGTCTTCAATCTCGAACGGGCTCAACCGCATTGCGGTTGAGCCCGTTCGAGATTGAAGACCTCACCACGCATGGAGCGCACCTCACCGAGCGCTCACCACCCGCGTGGCGGCCCCGATGTCGTACTCCCTGGGCGGCTCGGTATCGAGCAGCCACCTCACGAAGTAGTCCCAGCGCCGGCGCATCATGTAGTCGGAGTCGACACCGTAGCCGTGTCTGGCGTGGGGTAGGATCAGGAGATCGAAGTCCTTGTTCGCCTTGACCAGCGCATCCACCACGAGATAGGTGTTGTACGGCGGCACGTTGTCGTCCACTCCGCCGTGCGCGAGCAGGAGATGGCCCTTGAGGTTCTTCGCGAAGTTCTGGTTCGCCTCCACGTCGTAGCTGTCGGTGCCATCGGCGTTCCGCACCAGAAGCCCCTGGTAGCGCTCACCCCAGTCGTCCTCGTACTGGCGCTGGTCGTGGTTGCCCGACTCGGATATTCCGACGTCGAAGAAATCGGGATAGCGGAACATGGCATCGGCCGCGATGAAGCCGCCGCCCGAGTGGCCATAGATCCCCACGCGATCGATGTCGATGAAGTGATAGCGCTGAGCAAGCTCCTTCATCCCCGCGATCTGGCTCGGCAGCGTGTTGTCGCGGCCCATGGCGCCGTAGTAGGCGTCGTGGAAGGACTTGGAGCGGCCGGGCGTGCCCATGCCATCTATCGTCACCACGACGAAGCCCAACTCGGCCAGCGCCTGCCGGTCGCTGCGGGCCGGCGTGAAGGAGCGCGTGCCCACGCTCCCGGTCTGCGGGCCGGGATAAGGATTGTTGATGATGGGGTACTTCCTGGTGCTGTCGAGATGTGTGGGCACGAACATCTGTCCGTAGATGTCCGTCTTGCCGTCCGGCGCCTTCATCGTCACCGGGATCGGCGGCTTCCAACCAGTGGCTAGCAGACGCGAGATGTCCGTCTTCTCGAGCGGCATCACCACCTTCCCACTCGCGTTGCGCAGCACCACGACCGGCGGAACGTCGGGTTGGGAGTACGTGTCCACGATGTAACGCGAGTCCGGCGAGAGCTGCACGCTGTGGTCGCCCACCTCGGGCGTGAGCGATACTGCGTGCTTCCCGTCGAGCCCGATGCGATAGAGGTGGCGGAAATACGGGTCCTGCCCCGCCTCGCGTCCCATGGCGACGTACCAGACGGTGCGCGCCTTCTCGTCCACCCGGACCATCTCGGACACCGGGCCCTCACCGGTGGTGATCTTGTTCTTCACCTTTCCGGTGTTCAGATCGTACAGATAGAGCTGACCCCAATTGTCGCGCTGGGAATACCAGATCAATTCGTTGGTGCCCCAGAGTACCCGCCACCCGGTGCGCGACTCGAAGTGAGTTGGCACCGTCTCATCGAATACGGTGCGCACCTCGCCGGAGTTGGTATCGGCCACCCGGAAGGTTGCCGACTTGTGATCGCGAGATGTGGATACCAGAGCGAGCCTGGAACCGTCCGGGCTGAACTGGTAGTCGTCCATCGAGATGTCGTCGCCAAGCGTGGCCCGGTGATAGTCGCGAGCCATCTCGAGGCGCGTGACCCGGCCACTCTCCACGTCGATCACCACGCGCTCGAGCATCGCGACCACGCTGTCGCCGGGGAGCGGGTACTTCCAGGAGCTGAGCACCGGGTGGCCGGTCTTGCTGGTCTTCACCACGTACATATTGCCGACGTTGCGCTCATCCTGTTGGGAGGTGGCGATCTTCTTCGAGTCGGGGGACCAGAGCAGAACCGCCCGATCGCTGTGCTTCCAGCCGGCGTTATCGGTGGCGTAGCCGAAGTTCTCGGCTCCGTCGGTGGTGAGCTGTTTCTCCTCGCCAGTGGCGACGTCACGTACCCACAGATTCCAGTCGCGGATGAACGCGGCCTTCTTGCCATCGGGCGACTTCACGCTGTTGTCGTCGCTCCCGCCGCGAAAGCGACCACTTCGCTCGGGTTCCACTCGGGCGCCCAGGGCGGCGCAGGTGGCGCCCGTCACGGCGCACTCCCAGTGGCGCTTCCCGGCATCGAAGGAGATGTTCTTCCCATCGGCGGCGAGATCGAACCGCTGGAATGGGAGCGTGATCTCTCCAAAGGTGCTGTCCATCGCCGCCGAGAGGGCCGCCGCAAGCTTCACGTGGTCGAAGGCGCGCGCACGCGACTTCCTGGCTGGGTTGACGATGATGAACTCGTTGCCGCCAGCGACCTCATTGCGATACCAGAAGCGGCCGTCCGGCAGCCACGTGGCCGACACGCTACCACCAATGACCAGCGGATCCACGCTGGGCCGGAGGAAGCGCACCGCCTGATCGTAGTCGGCGGTAGTGACTTTCGGTGCGGACTGCGCTGCGGCCGGAGCACCGACCGCGAGGCTGACTGCGAGAACGGTGAGTGGGCGGATGCGGAGCAGGCGACGGCGAAGTGGACGGCGTACGCGCGACGGCATGCGGGTCTCCATCTATTAGCGGGCAGGGGAGGCGTGGTCCTGGAGGACCGGTGGATCGAAGCAGTTGCTACTGCGGAGTCAGGCTGCAATATCGGCCGCGGTTGAGCCGTCCGGCAAGGACGCTCGCACAGGCGGCCGCCGGAGTGATCAGAACCAGAGTCTGCCAGAGGACGACGTCGTCGTCGGGCCCATGTGCTTCTCCGAGGCTTCAGTCGCAGGAATTCAGGTATTGCGTCAGTTGGCAAGTCACACTATCGTGGTGCCTCCCGTGGGAGAATCTTCGGCGCGTGGATGCTGCGCATGGCTGTCGTCCGGGGTTTCGCATCGCCCGTGAGTGCGTTCGATCGGGGATCGCCATCATGCCGTGCAGCCACGTGCTGACCAGCCTCCGCTTCGGCGTATCGGGTGGCGGCGATGCGGCCCCGCCGAAGCGCACGAGCCGAGGGCCGCCACTGCTGGCGGCGCTAGCCTGGTCAGTGCCACTCGGGGCACTCGCCATCGTGGCCGGCCAACGCGCCCCACGACTGGCTGCGGCTACACAGG
>DATCXG010000281.1:0-2567 GCA_036565945.1 Gemmatimonadaceae bacterium | reverse complement strand
AGCCGCCCCCGTGTGGGGTCGGCCAGTGCCGCGAGGTGATCGAATACGGGCGGTGCGGTGGTATCCATTTGTATATCCGGATGAAAGGATATACAATGGACGAGGCATGGTCAAGAGGGAACTACGGGATTCAGGGGGCAGGGTGCAGGGTTCAGGGAACGGCTAGTGGGGAGAGCTCTCCCCCGAGGTAGTTCCTGATCCCTGCTCCCTGCTTCCTGACCCCTCTGTCGTTCCTGCCCCCTGCCCCCTGAACCCTGCCCCCCGTAGTCACCGCCTGGCGATCAGGGTGAAGCCGTCGGCGAAGGTCGGGAGGTTGCTGCGTTCCCAGCGGAGTGCGGAGACTGTGCCGCTCTCGCTGTCCGCAGCATCACTGGGCACCAGCCCGTAGGAGAGATTGCGCGCGCGCGCCGTGAGCTCGAGGCGACCGCGCTGCACGCTCCAGTGCCCGGTGAGCGTACTCAAGCCGACGTGGTCGTCAACCACGGGATCCCAGATCTCGAGGACCAGTGTGAAGCGGCCATCGCGCGCCAGCGTGAGTGTGATCTGGCCCGTGGGGCAGTCGGTGCTCACATACTCGAGCACCAGTTCGGAGCGCGGCCGCGCGTCGTTCACTCGCTCAGGTCGCGGGGGCGTAGATGCCTGGTGCACCGGAGCGCACTGTCCTGCGAGCGTTCATCCAGACGAAGCCGGCCACCACGAACGCGACGGCGATGAGCTGCGCCATGGTGAGCCCACCGAAGAATCTGTCGTCCTTGGCCCTCAGAAACTCGATCGCGAAGCGCTCCAGACCGGCCAGCACCATGTATACGCCGAAGAGCCATCCCTCCGCGTGCTTGTGGTCGCGCAGCCGCCAGAGGATGAGGAACATGATGAACCCCATCGCCACCTCGAAGAGCTGGGTCGGATACACCGCCAGCACGGTGTCGGGGCTCATCCCGGCGGGGATGGGGATGCCGAAGAGGGCGTGCATGTTGCCTGCCGTGGATGGTGGTGCGCCTTCCGGGAACTTCACCGCGAACTGCGAGATCCACGGCCGCCCATAGTCATCACCAACGGCCCAGCATCCCGTGCGACCCACGGCATAGGCCGCGGCGATGCCTATCCCCGCCACGTCGGCTATGCGCATCACGCTGAGATTCTTTCGCTTGATGACGTACAGCACGGCGACGATGCCGCCCAGGAGCCCACCCCAGAACACGAAGCCCCCGCGGCTCCAGAGCGTGGTGATGTCACCGACCAGGAATACGTAATAGAGCTTGGCGCCCGCCAGGCCCCCCAGCACCGCGGCGAACACGAGGTCCGCGATCGGTGTGGAATCGTGTCCGCGCCGCTCGAGCTCCTGTTGCGAGATGATCTGTGCGATCACGAACGCCAGGAGAACCGCGAGTCCGAATCCGGTGAAGGAGAACGGCCCCAGGTCGTATGCGAGTGGGTGGTGTATGGTCATGCGGTGACGAGTCCGGGGATTGGTGCGGAGGCGTATGCGTTGAGCTCGAGCGGTGCTCTCTCGCACCGCTCGAAATGAAAGAGGCCAGCTCGGGCGATCATCGCGGCGTTGTCGGTCGCCAGGCGCGCTGATGGAGCATAGACGTCCGCGCCACACTCCGCCAGCCGTGCTCTCAGCGCCCCTACGAGGGTACGATTGCCGGCGACTCCGCCGCCCAGCACCACGCGCTTACGGCCGCACGCGCGCGCCGCGCGCCATGTTTTCTCCACCAGTGTCTCGACGAGCGCATCCTGGAATGCGAGGGCGATTGACGCTCGCTCTCTCTCCAGATCGGCGCCGCTGGCGGCGTGCAGTACCGCGGTCTTGAGTCCGCTGAAGGACATGTCGTAGTAATCGGCATCTCCCAGCCGTTGATCACCCCGGAGCATGGGCCGCGTGAAGCGATAGCGTCCAGGCTCGCCTTCCCGCGCGATCCGCTCGACGTGCGGGCCGCCGGGGTAGGGGAGACCCAGCAGCTTCGCCACCTTGTCGAAGGCTTCGCCCGCGGCGTCGTCACGCGTGGCGCCGAGCAATCTGTAACGCCCCCATTCTTCCACGTCCAGTAGAAGGGTGTGGCCGCCCGATACGAGGAGCGATGTGAAGGGCGGTACCGCTTCGCTGTGCTCGAGCGATGATGCGAAGAGATGTCCCTCCATGTGGTGCACGCCGATGACCGGGATTCCTGCGGCGAACGCCAGTGATTTCCCGTAACTCATGCCCACCAGGAGCGCCCCCACCAGACCCGGCGCGTGGGTGACAGCCACGGCGTCGAGCTCACCGGCACTCGCCGTGCCGTTCGAATCGGCGCCGATGCCAGCGTCGGCCAGCGCACGCTCGACCACTGGCACTATGGCGGTGAGGTGTGCGCGCGAGGCGATCTCGGGTACCACGCCGCCGAACACCCTGTGCACATCTTGCGAGAGGATGACGAGCGAGCGCTGGATGACATCATCACACTTGCCCTCGACCACCGCGGCCGAGGTCTCGTCGCATGAGGTCTCGATGCCGAGGATACGGGTCATTGTTCTGGTCGTGAAGAGTCGGGAGCCGTGGCAGGCGCCGTGGCGGCCGGCACGGCGCT
>DATCXG010000174.1:0-6576 GCA_036565945.1 Gemmatimonadaceae bacterium | reverse complement strand
GGCCCCGGGGCTCCCGCCGCACTTCGTCCTCAACTTCGTAGGAAAGTTCAATGCGTACAGCGCTGCTCAGCCTCGCTCTCTCCATGTTCGCTGCCCTCCCGGCGGCCGCCCAGGAGGCTCACGAGGCGCCGCCCCAACTGCTCTCGCCGAATACCGGGTTGATGTTCTGGACCCTGGTGATCTTCGTGGTGCTGCTGGTGGTTCTCACGCGCTTCGCGTTCAAGCCGCTGACCGCCGCCGTGGAGGCGCGCGAGAAGGCCCTGGAGGATGCGATCGAGGCGGCTCGCCGCGACCGTGAAGAGGCGGCAGCCCTTCTTGCGGAGCATCAGCAACTCGTGCGGCAGGCGCACGCTGACAGTCAGAAGTTCATCGCCGAAGGCCGTGCTGCTGCTGAGAAGGTGCGTACCGAGATCGTGGCGCAGGCGCACCGGGAACAGCAGGAGGTTCTCGAGCGCGCGCGCCGCGAGATCGCGGCCGAGCGTGACCGTGCAATCGCCGAGCTCCATCGGGAGGCGGTCAACCTGGCTGTCCTGGGTGCGGGCAAGGTGATCGAGAAGAACCTCGACAGCGAGACGAACCGCCAGCTGGTGGAGTCGTTCCTCGCGTCGCTCACGCCAGCCGGCGTAGAGAACTGATGCGCGAGATCACCGTAGCCGCGAACTACGCCGAGACTCTGGTCGATCTGGCGCGCCGTGCCGGCGATCTCCAGGGTTGGGGCGCGATGATCGACGAGGTGGCCGCTGCCATCGATGGCGATGAACGTCTCAGGCGTTTTCTCGAGTCGCCACGCGTGAGCGCACGGCAGAAGAACGAGGTGATTGGCAAGGCGTTCGCCGACCGGCTCCCGCGGCTCTTCGTTCGCTTCCTGCAGGCCGTTGTCTCGCAGCGGCGACAGCATCTCATCGGCGAGATCGCCCTGGAATACCACGCGATAGTCGACGGAATCGAGGGGCGCGTGCACGCCGAGGTCACCGTGGCACAGCCGGCCGAGCAGGAACTGGCCGAATCGATCGTGCAGCAACTCTCGCGCGTGCTGGGGAAGACCGTGGTACCACACTTCCATGTGCGGCCGGACATACTGGGCGGCACGATCGTGCGCGTGGGGGACACGGTGATGGATGGCTCTGTGCGACGCCGTCTCGCCAAGCTCCGCTCGATGATGCTGCGTGGGGCGGTGTGACGCCTTCGTTCAACGCTGGCGGCATTGCACTCCATGCTCTACAATAACGCGGCGCCGTGTTCGGGCGCCGCTTCGTATTTTCTCGCCCAGGCTCCGGTCGATGCTACTAATCCTGCCCTTTGTTCTGGCATTCCAGCATGTGGCTCCGACGACCCCTGCGTCGGGCGATACCACCGGGTACTGGCAGCAGCGGATAGAGTACCGCATCACCGCGAGGCTCGACGAGCGTGCTCAGGTGGCACGCGCATCGGGTGAGTTGCTCTATGTGAATCAGTCGCCCGACACGCTGCGAGAGATGTTCTTCCACCAGTATCTCAACGCCTTCCGGCCCGGGTCGCGTTGGAGCGCGGTGGACGAGCGCGAGGGGCGCGTGCGTTTCCAGAATCTCGACGAGCCCGACTACGCTTACGAGAGATTCACTTCGGCGCCCACCGTCGAGGGCGTGCCCGTGCAGGTGGAGTACCCGTACGCGCCGGACAGCACCGTGGCCCGTATCGCGCTCCCCCGGCCGCTCGCCCCGGGCGATTCGGTGCGGGTGCACTTCGAGTGGGATGCTCGCCCATCGGCCAGGGTGTTTCGCCGTCAGGGGCGTCGTGGCCGCGAGTACGACTTCGCCCAGTGGTATCCCAAGGTGGCGGTCTACGACCGGGAGGGGTGGGAGGAGAATCCGCTGGTTCCAGCGGGCGAGCTGTACGGCGAGTTCGGAACCTACGACGTCACACTACTTCTTCCCGATGACCAGGTCGTTGGCGCCACCGGTGTACCGGTCGAAGGGGATCCTGGTTGGAAGCGCGTGAACGTGGGCACCGGGACGGCGCAGGGAAGCGAGCGTGGTGGGGATGTGAATCTCGCCGCGACTGCCTACGGTGAGATTGCCCGCGCCTCAGATTCGACGGTACTCGACGGCTACCGTCGCGTGCGATTCCTGGCGAAGGGAGTGCACCACTTCGCGTGGATCGTGTCGCCCGACTTTCGTTACGAGGGCACTCTGTACCGCGGCAAGATCCCGATTCACGTGCTCTACTCACCGGGTAATGAGTCGCAGTGGGGGAACGGTAGAGCGGTGAGAATGATAGTCCGCTCTCTGCAGTGGCTCGAGTCGATCTATGGTCCATACGCCTACCCGCAGGCGACTGGTGCCCAGCGTCTGGATGGAGGCGCCACCGAGTTCCCGATGATGGTGATGTACGGACCTCGGATCTCCGATGGTCTGGTTCTGCACGAGATGGGACACATCTACTCGTACGGCTTCCTCGCCAACAACGAGTGGCGGTCGGGCTGGATGGACGAGGGGCTCACCAGCTACCAGTCGGAGTGGGCGCAGAATCTCACGCTTCCAGAGAGGGCGCGGGGGCAGGCTCCTGCTGTCGACGTGCCCGCTCCGGGGTACCGGGCGCACGCCGCCACGCCCGCGCAGCTCGATCGGGGCGCGATGGGGCAATTCGAGCTCGACCTGCTTGGCGTGGCCCAGCCTATCGGCACTCCGGCATACGAGTTCTCCGAGTTCCCGGTCTACAACCAGATGGTGTACGGGCGCGCATCGATGATGTACGGCGCGCTGCGCGATGCCATCGGCGACTCGGCCTTCACGGCGTTTCTGCAAGATTACTACGCGAGATGGCAGTTCAAGCACGTGGATGAACTGGCCATGCGTTCGTCGGCCGAACGTGCCGCCGGTCGCGACCTGGGCTGGTTCTTCGAGCAGTGGGTGCATCGCACGGGTCTCATCGACTATGCTCTTCGCGACGTGCGCGTGCAACGTGCCGGTGATGCGTGGACCACCCGTGCGCGCATCGAGCGCGTGGGCGAGTACAGCCACCCCATGCCGGTGGGTGTACTCACGTCGAGCGGCTGGGTCATCCAGCGCGGATCGCCGTTGAACGATGACCAGTGGGTGGAGGTGCGCACAGCGGAGCGGCCTCGATCGGTGCGACTCGATCCACAGCGCCTCACGGAAGACTGGGATCGCCGCAACGACGTACTTCCGTTTCCCAGCGGGCGCGAGGAGAGCGTCACACGACCGGTATTCGATTGGCCATTCCTGGATAAGGCCGACCGCGACAAAGAGATTGTTGCCATCGGGCTGCTCGGGTGGTATACCGACCCGGGCGGCGTGACGCCATCTGTCCGACTGCGCACCAACTATCAGGGCTGGCTCGACCGTTGGGAGCTTGGGGTCGCGGTGCCTGTGCGCGGCCCCGGATCGGGATCGAGCGGCAAGGGACGGTTGCAGGGATGGATCACGACCGAGAACCCCAACCTGCCATTCGCCTCGCGGCCGCTGGTGGGAGTGGGAGCTGGCGCCTGGCTACTCGACGGCGTGGCGAAGCTGCGCCTGGACAGGACGTGGGACGAGAGTCAGTTCCACTTCGCGAACGGGCAGGGTCGTTGGCTCACCCTCGCGCTCACCGCTACTCTGCCGTACGATACCGCGTGGATCGACCCGCTGCGCTGGACCGACGCCCGGGTGGTGGATGCGAGCGCGGAGTTCCGCTGGCGAGGCAGATCGCCGAGTGGGATGTCAGCGCGGGTGTACGGCGTGGGAGGGCTCGTGGACCCACGCGGCTACAATGGCCCCGACACGAAAAGTTTCGGCCGGATTCAGGCCGAAGCTAGCAGAGTGGAGAGCTTCGGCTCGCGCGACCAGCACGTGGCAGCGCTACGGCTCTTCGCTGGCGCCAGCGACAGAGCGCCTGTGCAACGCTCCATCGGTCTCTCGTCGCTCGGGCCGACGGAGACCTTCGGCAACCACCTGCTGCGGGGGCGCGGCGCGCCATTCGCGCGCTCCGACGTGCATTACACCGTGCCGGGCGACGCGGGGCTGCGCGGCTACTCGCCTCTGCTGCGTGTGCGAAGCGCTGCCGCGGTGAATGCTCAGCTCTCCACCGCGCTCAATTCCCCGAGATATCGCTCGTCCATCCCGCGCGTATCGCTCTCGGTCTTTGCCGACGCAGCGTGGGCCACGCTTGATATGCCAGGCGCCAACGGACAGTTCTTCGGAGACGCCGGAGTAGGCGTATCGCTCCGAGGCTCACTGTACGACCAGCCCATCACCGCCCGCGTGGATGTGCCGTTGTGGACCAGGCACGCGGAGGCGGGGAGCGACGGAACCGTGAACTGGGTAGTATCGCTGCGCGAGTTGTTCTGACGGAACGACGAACTGCTTGTACCACCGAGACACCGAGAAAGGCGGACGGCTCGGGAACTGCATTAACCACGGAGGCATCGAGGCACGGAGAACTACTGAACTACTGAACTGCTGAACTGCTTACCTGCAGCACGGAGAACTGCAGGAGAACGGCAAGCGAGAACTGCAGGAGAGCACGGCAACTGCAACTGCCAACTGCGACGGCTAAAAGCAGGAAAGCTTGGGGAACGGCTTGAACCACGGAGGCACGGGGACACGGAGAAAAGCGAAAAGCTTTGGGAACTGCTCTGCGCCTCTGGCTCGGGGCGCGGCAGTCGGGGCTCCTGAGAGCCTCTGGCTCCGCTCGCCTCGGGGAGAGGAGGCTCGGATGCAATCCCCCAAAACACTGCCTTTTGCAGTTGCCCTGGCTTTTGCAGTTGCAGTTCCCTCCGTGTCTCCGTGCCTCCGTGGTTCAAGCCGTTGCAGTTCTCTCTTGCAGTTCTCTCTTGCCGTTCTCCTGCAGTTCTCCGTGCTGCAGTTACCGCAGTTCAGCAGTTCCTCCGCGCCTCGGTGCCTCCGTGGGGCAAGACTTTGACTTCTAACGCTCTATCCTGGGCCGATCTCTGAACTGGGCCAGATCTCGATCGAGTGGCAGTTTTCTGAATTCTGAACCCTGAACTCCGACTCTATTCTTGCTTCTTTTCGAGGATATGCGATGAGCGGCCGTGCCGATGTGATCATGGTTCCCAAGCCGTGGGGACACGAAGTGATCTGGGCCCACACCGAGCGCTACGTGGGGAAGATTCTGCATATAAATGCCGGGCACGCACTCTCGGTGCAGTACCACGAGCGCAAGGACGAAACGGTGTACCTGCTCTCGGGTGAATTGATCTACTGGGTAAAAGATGGCGATGAGCTGCGCGACATGAAGCTCAGGAAGGGCGAGGCATTCCGCATCACGCCGGGCACCGTTCACTACATGGAAGCCGTCACGGATTGCGACGTGCTGGAGGCTTCCACTCCGGAGCTCGACGACGTCGTACGACTCAGTGACCGCTACGGACGGGAGGGGACGAACGCGCCATGAAAGTGATCATACCGCTCGCGGGGAAGGGAACCAGGCTACGGCCGCACACCCACGTCACCCCCAAGCCACTTCTCAAGGTGGCTGGCAAGCCAGTTATGTCATACATCCTCGACGACCTGGATCTTCTGGGGGGCGTTGATCAGATCATCTACATCACGGGGCACCTCAAGGAGCGAGTGGAGGAGTATGTGAAGACGTCCTACCACTTTCCATCCGTGTTCGTAGAGCAGATCGTGCAGAACGGCACCGCGAGTGCTGTGGAGCTGGCCCGTCCGTACGTGGATGAGCCGATGCTCATCATCTTCGTCGACACGATCTTCGACGCGGACCTCTCGGTGATCAACCGCACCGACGCCGACGGCATCATCTGGGTGAAGGAAGTGGAGGACTACCAGAGCTTCGGCGTGGTGGTGGCGGACGACGATGCCAACATGACCCGGATCGTGGAGAAGCCGTCGACGCCCATCTCCAGGCGGGCGAATATCGGCCTCTACTACATCCGGAACTGGCAGCTGCTGTACGAGGGGATCGACCACGTGATGAAGCAGCCGCCACACAAGGGGGAGTACTACCTCACCGATGCCTTCCAGTACATGATAGACCACGGTGCACGGATCAAGGTGGTCGACGTGGCAGGGTGGTACGATGCGGGCAAGCTGGATTCTCTGATCAAGACGAACCGTGTGATGCTCTCGAAGGGTCGCGCACACCGCCCGGTGGACTCAGGCAACTCGCGCATCTTCGATCCGGTTTATATCCACGACGATGTGGTGCTGGATGATGCCACGATCGGCCCCAATGTCTCCATAGGAGCGGGCACGGTTGTGAAGAGATCCAAGCTCAGCGATACGGTTGTTGGCGAGCGCTGCGTGATAACGGAATCGTCGTTGCGAGACTCGATGGTGGGCGACGCGGTCGTGCTCGAGGGCGTGAGGGGGTCGGTAACTGTAGGGGACCACTCCGAGGTGCATACCGTTCGGTGATCGGACGCGGCGCTGCGCGCTGGTCAGTCCAGCCCGGCCGCTCCCACTACTATCCCCAGCGCGCGAGCCACGCCGAGTCGGCCGTCGGTGTTGTCGAACCACTCGCTTTCGGTGTGTGCCTCCCCTCCGTGCCCGCCAGCGCCGATGGCGATGGCCGGAATACCGAGACTGATGGGCACGTTCGCATCCGTGGAGGCGG
>DATCXG010000276.1:0-2435 GCA_036565945.1 Gemmatimonadaceae bacterium | reverse complement strand
ATCGGGCCGTCACCGAGGGACTCGCGGGAGAGTTCGACATCATGGACATCGCCGCCGCTGCCGTGCGACTGCTAGATGAGTCGACCGGCGGTGATGGAGAGTTGGAGGAGATCCCCGCGGTAGAGGTACGTCCGCAGTCGCGCGATCGCGGGGCGTCCGGGGGGAAGCGCGGTCCCAGCCAATCACGGCGCGCGGCGCGGCAGCACCCGAAGTGGGATGTCACGCGCCTGTTCGTGGGTGCTGGACGCACGGCCGGGGTTCGTCCGGGCGACCTCGTAGGCGCCATAGCTAACGAGGTCGGTATCGAGTCGAGCGTGGTTGGCGCCATCGAGATCAGCGAGCGGTTCTCCCTTGTGGAAGTACCGGAAGAGATAGCGGAGGAGATCATCTCCGCACTTCGCGCCACCACGATCAAAGGACGCAAAGTCGCGGTCAGGCGCGATCGTGCGGAGCAGTGACTCCGGGACTCACGCTACCCACCTCTTCATGACATCCACCATACTCCTCACCGCTGCCCTGCTCTCTGCTGCGGCATCGACAGCCGCCGCACAGTCCTCCGCCAACCGCCATCAACTCCCGGCCACACCGAGCACCGTGGCCTGGGGGTACTACAGTGCCACCGCCAGACCAGTGCTGCGCGTTGCCTCGGGCGATACGGTGGATCTGGAGACCCTGATCACGAACTCCCCGGCCGGTCTCGAGCGCGCGCAGCTCGCGCCCGGCGAGGTGCAGCAGTCGCTCCGCGACGTCTATACCCAGGTGAAGGACAAGGGACCGGGCGGACACATACTCACCGGCCCGATCTACGTGGCGGGCGCCGACTCCGGCGATGTGCTCGAGGTGCGTATCCTCGATGTGCACCTGGCCATCCCATACGCTTACAACGGGTGCAGCGGCTTCCTCCGTGACAACTGCGGCGAGCCGCGGACGCGCATCATCCGTCTCGACACCACCCGCATGGTGGCGGAGTTGGGGAACGACATCGTGATCCCGCTCCACCCCTTCTTCGGCAGCATGGGTGTGGCGCCGCCACGCGATTCTGGCCGCGTCTCCAGCAACCCGCCCAGTATTCACGGCGGGAACATGGACAACAAGGAGCTCGTGGCTGGGACCACGCTCTACCTTCCGGTGTGGGCGCCTGGCGCGCTGCTCGAGGTCGGCGACGGTCACGCCGCGCAGGGCGACGGCGAGGTGGATCAGACGGCGATCGAGACATCGCTAACCGGCAGCGTGCAGCTAATCGTCCGCAAGGACATACATCTCACATGGCCGAGGGCTGAGACTCCTACCGACTACATCACGATGGGGATGGATAAGGATCTGACGAAGGCCACGCAGATCTGCGTGCAGCAGATGGTGGATTTCCTCATGGCCAAGAAGAACCTGTCGCGCGTGGAGGCTTACCGACTGGCGAGCATGGCCGCCAATCTGCGGATCACGGAGCTAGTGGACGGCAATGTGGGTGTGCACATGATGATCGCGAAGAGCGTGCTGGGCATCCGCGGCGACTGACTCGATCCGTGGCCCGCACTCCTTCTAAAATCTGGATGTCGCTAGTCACGCCGTGGCCCTCTGATACACAGTAATCAAGCTCTGGAAGTGTGCAGTGCCCGGAGCGGGAATCGAACCCGCATTCCCTTACGGGAAGGAGATTTTAAGTCTCCCGCGTCTGCCATTTCGCCACCCGGGCGCGCACCACTTCCTTCAGTTCTCCGATCACGGTTCCGCGAGCCGCGCTCGTACATCCCGGAGACCATCAGCTCCTGGCTGCCGATACCTCAATACGTGCCTGCGCTACTCGGAAACCATTGGCTCCTTCGGATGCCAGCGGCTCCTAAAGATAGTCGAGGCGGTCCCTGCTCGACTGCCCAACTACCCGCGCCCGGTCGTCGAGCGTACCGGGCGCTCTCTGGATCACTCGCTGGTTGGAATGTTGGTCCCGTACTTCGCGTTGATGGCATCCGCGACGATATTCGCAAACAGAGCATGAGCTGCCGCCGCCGGATGAACGCCGTCGAGCGAGATATAGCTACCGAACGCCTGGGACGGCTCCGCCAGGTCAGGGATCACCGGAATGAGGCCATCGGTGCGAAGCTGCATGAGCACCGGGTTGGGATCGACGTATGCCCACCCGAGCTCGGTCGCCTTCGCCTCGATTGCAGCATTATACGCCGCGACTGTCTGTGCGAGGGCTGCGAGCTCGCTCCCATCGAGAACGTAAACATTCCCCAGCAATCCTGGGTCGCCCACCTTGGGCTCGCAGGCGATGACGTCGGGCTGGGTGCCGGCCTTGATTGCCGCGATGAGCTGGAAGTTGAGCAGTGATATGGTGCTGGGTGTGCAACTCGCATCGAGGGTCACCGGCCGACCCAGATAAGCCTCGACCGCGTCTCTCACTTGCGGGTTGAACAGCGCCCGCGCGGGCATGAAGATCG
>DATCXG010000264.1:0-7628 GCA_036565945.1 Gemmatimonadaceae bacterium | reverse complement strand
GTAGGAATGGTGAGGCACAGGCGGGAGTCAGGTGGCACGCCGGCGGCCGGCGGTTGGCGGGGGTGAAGTCTGGCGAATCGTAGGAATGGTGAGGCACAGGCGGGAACGGCGAGGAACAACGGCAGGGGGCCGCGAGCATGGAGCGCAACGACGCCCCAGGCGATACCAGATCTCACGACGCACCTCAGCGACGGGCATCCCGCGCGCCCGTGAAGCAAGGGCGTGCTACCGTCAGTGAGCAGCTGGAGGCCATCGAGCGATCTGGTGGAGATGGCACCTTGCACCTCGGGCGAGATAAGGCCATCGAGGTCTCGAGCCTGGACAAGGTGTTCTTCCCCGCCGAAGGGTTCACGAAGGGCGACGTGATGCGCTACTATGCCCTCATGTCGCCCACGATCCTTCGCACCGTGGCCGACCGCCCACTCGTCCTCAAACGCTCGCCCGACGGGCTTGCTGGCGGGACGTTCTTCCAGCAGAAGCCGCCGGCGCGGATGCCCAGTGCGGTGCGCGTGGAACTCGTCGCGAGCGGCCCCGATGCGAACGGCGGAGCAAGGCCGCAGAAGCGTATCGTGGGGGGCGATCTTCCCACTCTCCTCTACACGGTGCAACTCGGCTGCATCTCGGTGGATCCCTGGCTCTCTCGCGTGGGCTCGATAGATGATGCCGACTACGCGATCCTCGACCTCGATCCCGGCCCCGAGGCTCCGTTCGGACGGGTAGTGGAGGCGGCACTGCTGGTACACGAAGAGCTCCAGCGACTGGGCCTCCGAGCGGCGCTCAAGACGTCCGGGTCTCGGGGGCTACACATCGCCATTCCCTTACCTACCGGCACAGCTTACGATGTCGCAGTTGGGTTGGCCCAGAGCGTGGCCACACGCGTAGCCGAGTCCCATCCGCGCACGGCAACCGTGGTGCGCACGCTCGAAGAACGACCCAGGGCGGCCGTGTACGTGGATTATCTGCAGAACGCCAAAGGAAAGAGTGTGGCCGGAGTCTATTGCGTCCGGGCCAAACCAGGCGCTACAGTATCTACACCCCTCGATTGGGCTGAGCTCAGGGAGAGCCTCGACCCTCACTCCTTTACCATCCATACCGTACCCGCCAGGCTCCGGAGGATCGGCGACATCTGGGGTGCTGCGATGCGGCGGCGGAACAGCCGACGCGCCATCGGGGTTGCTACTACAAGAGACTGATCGATCCGGTATCTTCGTGGCCCATCTTCGCCCTCTGTCCCGTCAAGCATATGGACAGCATCGAATTACTCTACAGTCGAGAGCTCCCGGGCGGGGGTAGAGTGACCATAGAGATGCTTCCCGAATCCGGTGGTGAGTCGGCGACCTGCCGAGCGCGCATCTCGGTGGAACGCCGTAGCGACCCCCACCGGCGTGAGGGCCACGTGCCGCCGGTGATAGTGGAAGGAGAGGCGCTCACTCGCTCGTTGGTATTCGACCAGCTCTACGAGATAGCCAACGACAACGTCGCGGTAGCGCGCGGCCTCATCCAGTGGCAATCGAAGCAGCGCGGGAAGTGATCCGACTGTTGTTCTGAAGGACGAGAGGCGTGGTCACCCCTGTAGTACCAGGTGGCCACGCCTCTCCCGGTCTTCTCTCCTTCTTCCTCCCCACCAGAACCTCACCCCTCACAACCCCTGGCTACCAACCATCGAGTAGCGGGAACGGGAGCGGACCGCCGGCACGGACACCAGCCTGCGTAGCCTCCTCACATCCACCGAGCGGAGCGACCTGGCGCGCACCGTAGCGACCCGCACCGTCCGGTGGGGCGGCGTGAGGCACTCCATGCGCAATACCAGCCGCACCGTTTCAGTGCCTACCACCGCGTCCTCCGAAGCGAGACGAGCGACGACCGTGATCAACCAGGCGACGCCACCGCTGAGCGTGATGATACGAGTTTCCGCATCGGCGAGCGCCGGAGCCATGGAGACGCGGGTGGCGCAATCGTCCGCGCGGCGCGTGATCGCGTCGTGCTGGCCCATCCTGCGCACCCTGCCCCCTGTCTTCACACCGGCCTCCGTTTATGTCTTATATACATATTGCAACTAATACACCAGCGAACGCAAGGGGGAAAGACGGGGGGCAGGGTTCAGGGTTCAGGGGGCAGGGGAACTACAGAGGGATCAGGAAGCAGGGACCCTAACTGACAGGGATCAGGAAGCAGGGATCAGGGATCAGAAAGGGCTCCTCGGGGAGAGACCCCGCCCCCGAGGCAGTTCCTGAACCCTGCACACTGAACCCTGAACCCCGTACTAAATGCCGCCCCCCCTCCTGGTCAGCGGGGCGGGGTGAGCTTCGTGATGCGGCCACGGGGGCCGACGGCCCAGCCGGCGGTGGGGGAGGCGAACCCGACGGCCCAGTACGCGGCGGTGTCGATGGGTACCCAGGAGTGGCCATCGTCGGGCGACGTCGATGCACCATTGGGGCCCACCGCAACGATCGTGGGCGTGGCGGCGCCGGGCACGTAGGTGCCGCCGTAGATCGCGCCAGTGAAGGTTGGGCGGCCCGCCAGCTTCCATGTTCGGCCGCCGTCGGCGGTGAGCGCCACATTGTTGCTGCGGGATGCCGGGTCGGAGATGGGTCCTCCCATGATGACACCGTGCAGGTTGTCGCGGAATGCCATCGAGAGGATGCCGGTGCCCTCGCCAGAGGGCAGAGGAGTAGCCGCAACCTCCCAGGTCCGTCCGCCATCGGTGGTGCGAAAGACGCGCGCCGCGCTCGTGTTGCCCGTGCCTATCCACGCGTGTCCCGACGGTCGCGTGACGAGACAGGTACCGCTCGCGGCGAAGCCACCCTCGCCATCCAGCGCCGCTGGGAGCACGCCGGCGCTGGCTGGCTTCCACGTCTGGCCGCCGTCGTCGGTCATGATCACGGGGACCTGTCCATTCACCTCATCGCTCATGGCGATGCCGTGATCGGCGTCCCAGAAATCCATGCAGTCGAAGAACGCGCTGGGCTCGTGGTTGGTGAACTGAAGGGACCAGGTAGCGCCGGCGTCGGTGGTCTTGTAGACGCGCGACAGATCGCCGGCTCCCGCGCTCATCAGGAACGCGGTCTGCGCGTCGACGGCGTAGACGTCGCGAAACTGAAGAGAGTCGGCCCCCGGCACTACCGCGGCGTGCCAGGTGGCGCCTCCGTCGATGGTGCGCGCGTAGGTGCCCTGGTGCCCGCTCACCCATACCACCTGTGAGCTCACCACGCTCACGGCCTGCAGGAGCGCGGTGGTGCCGCTGTTCTGCTGGACTCCGATGAATGGCGACCGCGCCGGCGAGAGTGCCGGCTGCGCGCTGCGAGTGCACCCGGCGACGGTCAGGAGCGCCGCCGCGACAGGCGCCAGGATGGTGGGCGCCAGGAGATGTCGCGCGCGGGAGGCGCGGCGTGGCGGGAAGTGCGCAGGCTTCATCTGACTCGTGGTGTACATGACTGGTGGTGTACGTGACCGGTATCGTGGGGGGATCGGTACTATGGGGGACGGGTACTGTGGGCACTGGTGTGCTGTATCGGACTGCTGATGTGCGCGACGGCGTCGAGCTTGTGATGTGCGCGACGGTGTCGAGCTTGCCGTGGCGTGGTAACACGCTGGCAAACATGCCCGGTTCCCGACCACTGCGCCAGCGGCATCTCATCGCGCGCGAAGCGCCGCTCGTTGCTCTCGCCCGCGATCGGCATACCTTCCGTACACTCGATACATCACACGCCTCGAGTGCACGCCGTGAGTGCGCGCCGACCGCTGCCAGGCAACCATGATCGATCAGATATTCACCTCGGGCATCGCTCTCTTCGCGCTCGCATTCCTCGTGGGCTGCACCAGTGACGCATCGCAGTCCGCGGACGAAGCGTCATCCCGAGCAGGCCCCAAAGCGGCGGCGATCGACGCGCTCTTCTCCGACTACCACAAGCCCGGCTCGCCCGGCGCGAGCGTGGTGGTCATACACTACGGAAAGGTGGCTTACAGCCACGCCTACGGCCTCGCGAACCTCGAGCAGCAGACGAGTTCCACCACGGAGACCAACTACAGGCTCGCCTCGTTGACTAAGCAGTTCACGGCTACTGCCATCATGCTGCTCGCCGAGGACGGGAAGCTGAGCTACGATGACCGCGTGATCGACCTGCTGCCCGGTTTCCCGTCGTATGGGCGGGACATCCGGGTCCGCCACCTGCTCACCCACACATCGGGGCTCTGGGATTATGAAGACTTCGTCCCCGACAGCCAGCGGGTGCAGGTGAGGGATAGGGATGTGCTCAGCCTGCTCTCGCGCGTGGACGCCACCTACTTCGCGCCGGGTTCCGCATTCCGTTACAGCAATTCGGGGTACGCGGTGCTGGCGCTCGTGGTGCAACGGGTGAGCGGGATGCCGTTCGCGCGATTCCTGCACGACCGCATCTTCGAGCCGCTTGGCATGGACGCCACGGTGGCGTATGAGGAGGGAGTCTCGATCGTGCCGAATCGCGCCTATGGCTACTCGCTGGAGAAGTACGGCTTCACGCGTTCGGACCAGAGTCCCACCAGCGCCGTCCTGGGCGACGGCGGGATCTACTCGTCGGTGTCCGATCTGGTTCGCTGGGACCACGCACTGGAGACCCACGCGCTGTTGCCGGAGTCGACGCGGGCTCTCTCGTGGACGCCCAACAGGTTGAACGATGGCAGTGCCACGGAGTACGGGTTTGGTTGGTTCGTGGACGACGACCGCGGTCGTCAGCGTCTCTCGCACAACGGTGAGACGAGGGGCTTCACGAACGCCATGGTCCGCTACCCCGCCGAGCGTCTGAGCGTGATCGTGCTGACCAATCGCACGGGGGGCAACCCGTGGTGGATCGCACAGCGGATAGCCGATCTCTGGCTGCGTGATGGCGTCGCCGTGGAGCGCGACCCATCGGCGCCCATCTGGCCGTTCCAGCGGCATCAGTAGCAGCTCTCGCCCCTCTGGTATCGCCCTTGCCCAGACTGGTGGTGCCCCGGGTGGACCGGGGCCCGCCGGATCGCGCAACGTGTCTGGCGGATGGATTCGCATCCCGGCACTATCAGTGGAGGACCTGCATACATGAAGATCACGATTCCGCTCCGAGCTACGGGGCGCGCTGCCGCCGTGCTCGCCATCCTGGTGGCGCTCGCCGCCTGTGACGATAACAACAACGGTATCGGCCCCGACGTCGGCTCTGTAACTGTCAGCGTCACTAGCACCGGGGCTGGCGTGAGCTCGTTGGGCTACCTGGTCACGCTCGATGGCGGAGTCGGAGAGCCGGTGGCCGCGAACGGAGATGTTTCCGTCTCCGCAGCAGCGGGCACGCATTCGGTGGAGCTCACGCAGGTCGGGAGCAACTGCACCGTCGCCGGGGAGAATCCGCGCACGGTGACGGTAATCGCTGGCGAGGACGCCGCCGTGACTTTCGAGGTGACGTGTGTCGCGCGGCAGATTGCCTTCGCGAGCGACCGCTCGGGATCGTTCGCCATCTATTCGCTGTCGGAGGATGGCACTGGACTGACGCGACTCACCAACGATGCAGCTCCGCTGTTCGCCATCTTGCCCGCCTGGTCGCCCGACGGTTCCAGGATCGCCTTCTCCTCCTCGAGGCAGCGCTCCACCGTGGGGCTCGACATCTGGGTGATGGAGGCCGATGGGTCCGGCCAGGAGCGGCTCACTGATTCGCCCGGGCAGAACGGCGGCGCCGCCTGGTCGCACGATGGTACCAGGATCGCGTTCGCGTCCACGCGCGGCAGTGCGACGGGAGCGACAGCCGAGATCTGGATCATGAATGCAGACGGCTCCAACCAGGTGCAGCTCACCAACGATGGAGCGTTCGCCAACACGCCAAGCTGGTCGCCGGATGATTCGAAGATTGTCTTCCAGTCCAATCGCGATGGGAACGACCAACTCTACGTGATGAATGCCGATGGTTCGGGTATCCAGCGGCTCACCACCGGCACATCCAGTGACCAGGCGCCGTCATGGTCACCCGACGGCGCGCTGATCGCCTTCCATTCGGACCGCGACAACACGATGGCGGCCGACAGCGCCAACTTCGAGGTGTACGTGATCAATGCCGACGGCAGCGGCTCCCCCGTGCGCCTCACCGATAATGCGTCGTTCGACGGCAGAGCGTCGTGGTCTCCGGACGGAAGCGAGATCCTCTTCGACACTCGGCGCGACGGGAACCAGGATGTGTACGTGATGAAACGGGATGGTAGTGGTCAGGTGAACATCACGAGGAACGCGGCAGGTGACGGTTTTGCGCGTTTCCAGCCATAGCACATCCGACTTCCGCGGAGGGGCGCCGCAGCGATGACCAGGCGTGAAGTGGTGGTGGTGACCGGTGCGTCTGCCGGGCTCGGGCGCGCGATCGCGCGTCGATTCGCGCGCGACGGCGCCGCCATCGGGTTGCTGGCGCGCGGCCGCGACGGACTCGAGGGAGCGCGACGCGACGTCGAGCGCCTGGGTGGCAAGGGGCTGGTTCTTCCCACCGACGTTTCCCAGGCGGATGCCGTGGAGCGGGCCGCGGCGGCGGTCGAAGCGGAGCTCGGCCCCATCGATATCTGGGTGAACAATGCCATGGTGTCGGTGTTCTCGCCCGTCAAAGAGATGCTGTCGGAGGAGTACGAGCGCGTCACGAGGGTCACGTACCTCGGCACAGTTCACGGCACCCTGGCCGCGCTCCGGCGCATGTCGACGCGCGATCGCGGCGTGATCATCCAGGTGAGCTCCGCGCTCGCCTACCGCAGCATCCCTCTGCAGTCGGCGTACTGCGGGGCCAAGCACGCGATCCTCGGTTTCACGGCATCGCTGCGCACGGAGTTGCTGCACGAGCGGAGCAACGTACGCGTGACGCTGGTGCACATGCCCGCGCTCAACACTCCGCAATTCTCGTGGGTGAAGAGCCGGCTTCCGCGCAGACCGCAACCCGTACCACCGATCTTCGAGCCCGAGGTCGGTGCCGATGCGGTTGCCTGGGCGGCGCGCCATGACTGCGGTCGGGAGCTCAGCGTCGGATGGCCCAGCATAGAGGCCGTGTATGGCAACAAACTGGCGCCCGACTTCGCGGACCGACACCTGGCCGCGACTGGCTACAGCTCACAACAGACCGGGGAGCCTGCCGACCCCAACCGGCCGAACAACCTGTGGGAACCGATGCCTGGCGACCACGGCGCGCGCGGCCGGTTCGCGGGTCGGTCTCGGGAGTTCAGTCTGGAGCTGTGGCTGCGCACACACCGCGAATTGATGGCCCTTCTAGGGATGGGATTCACCGGCATAGCGCTGGGCGCGCTCTCGCGGAACGGTGGGGACGACTGGTCGGACGACTGACACTCGACGCTATTCGTCAGGCTGAGGCGGCCGATTCGATGATTTGATAGCCGCGCCGAGGTAGCGTACGAACCAGGCGCGAGCGAGCAGAGAGACAGCCTCCATGGCGCCCGGTTCCTCGAACAGGTGCGTCGCGCCCGGGACGATCTTCAGGCTGACTTCAGCCCGCTCCATACGCGCCATCGCCTGCTCGTTGAGCTCTCGCACCATCTCGTCGGCGCCGCCCACGATGAGCAGCGTGGGAGCGCGCACCAGCGGCAGCGCCTCGTCCGCCAGGTCCGGCCGACCGCCTCGCGACACGACGGCATCCACCCGATCG
>DATCXG010000245.1:0-4900 GCA_036565945.1 Gemmatimonadaceae bacterium | reverse complement strand
GCTCGGTGAGAACGCGAAAGCTGCCACTCTCTCGTAGCGGCGTGACGAGGTCCTGCAGCTTGCCGTTCAATTCCACGGCTAGAGCTGCGCGCAACAGCCCCGCTCCGATGGATGCTACGACGTCGCGCGGGAGCGTGCCGTACGCCACTGTGCGCGTGGACCCATCGGGGAGCGTGAGAGTAAGGTCTTGGTCGGGTAAGTCGATCATACGTGCGTGCGGGTTCATGCAGAGGGGAAAGCGCCGGGTCGTGAATGGTCTTTTTCTTGCACCCTCTCGCCCCTCGCCCTACGTCAAGTTATCGTTACGCGATCACCTCCGCTACAGGTCAACGTATATGTCACCAATTCGTTTTCGCGAAGAGGGTCCATCCTTTGGCGGCGTGATCGCCAGCCTCGCTGCGGGCGCACTGGCGGGATTCGCGATCGGCGTGGTAACTGCCCAGAAGCTGGGCGGAATCTCCGGGATCGTCGCGCGAATCGGCCGCCAATTCCCCGATCTCGACGACGGCGCCGACCTGCACCACGGGTATGGCGAGGATGAGCTGGAGGAGGAGCAGCTCGGGGCCGAGGCCCTGCTCGAGGAAGACGTGCTCGATGCGTTCGAGGCCGATCCTGTGCTCGGTGAGCGCGCCATCGACATAGGTGCGGTGGGCGAAGGAGTGATCGAGCTCTCGGGATGGGTAAGGAACGACGGCGAGTCCCGCCGCGCTGAAGCAGTGGCACGGCGGGTCGCTGGTGTGGAATCGGTGGTGAATCGTCTCTCCGCGGAGGACGATATCGAGACCCATCCGGTGGAGGAGGCGGAGGTCGACATCGGCGCCGACGAGACTAACGAGCCGCGCTCCGGCGGGCATTGGCGGGGCCAGCGGGTAGGTACCGGGCGCCGGCGTCAGGGTAGCTCGGAGGAGATCGATCGCCATGCCGACCCCAAGCCGGAGCTCGGGGAACGGTGGCTGGACGAGGCCCGCGCCATGCGAGACACCGCGGGCGACATCGAACAGGGAGCCGAGCGGCGTGGCAGAGGCAAGAGAATCCCGCCCCGTGGCGACCGCACCGGCGGTTCACCGGTGGCGCCGGGCGGAGTACCCAAGGCCGACCACGTGGCTCAGCCACCCGAGCCTGGCGAGCCTCCAGCACATCAGGAGCCGCCCGCCAACTAGGAGCGTCCGCTCCGGCAAGTAGCGGCGCCGACGACCGTACGGCTCCGTACGCACGGTCGGCGGCGCTATCTTTATCGCCATCATGGAATCGGAACTCCCACCGCAATACGAACCGGCCCGCCACGAGCCGGCCATCTATGAGCGCTGGCGCGAGGCCGGCGTCTTCACCGCCCAGGCTGAGCGCTCCGAGCGACTCGGTGGCGATCGTAGCCCGTTCACCATCGTGATCCCGCCACCAAATGTGACGGCCGTTCTGCACATGGGGCACGGGCTCAACAACACCGTGCAGGACGTGCTCGTACGTTGGCGGCGCATGGCCGGCGACGAAGTCCTGTGGGTGCCAGGTACGGACCACGCCGGGATCGCGACACAGAATGTGGTGGAGAAGCGGCTCAGCGCCGAGGGGCTGACGCGCTTCGACGTGGGCCGCGAGGCATTCGTCGAGCGCACCACGACGTTCGTGGAGAAGACCGGTGGGATCATCCTCGAGCAGCTCCAGGCGATCGGCGCCTCGTGCGACTGGACGCGAACGGCCTACACACTCTCCCCGGAGCTCTCCAGCGCCGTGCGCGAGGCGTTCGTCCGCCTGTACGAGGACGGGCTGATCTACAAGGGGTACCGCGTGATCCACTGGTGCCCGCGCTGCCTCACGTCACTCAGCGATGAGGAAGCGGAGTTCGAGGACACAGCCGGGCAACTCTATCACATCGCTTATCCCGTGGTGGGCGAAGCCGGGCGCACGCTGGTGGTGGCCACCACGCGTCCCGAAACGATGCTCGGCGATGTGGCGCTCGCTGTCAATCCGAACGATGAGCGATACCACGATATCGTGGGGAAGCACGTGTTGCTCCCCATCGTGGGAATCGAGATCCCGGTGATCGCCGACGACTACGTCGACCCGGCATTCGGTACGGGCATCGTGAAGATCACCCCCGCCCACGACCCTAACGACTTCGAGGTTGGAGCGCGCCATGGGCTGCCGAGGCCGGTGGTCATAGGGCCCACGGCACGAATGGAAGAGATGTCGGATGCCGACGCTCGTGTGCCGGAAGGCCTGCGCGGCCTCGACCGCTTCGAGGCGCGCGAGCGGATTGTGGAGATGTTGCGAGAGGCGCAGCTCCTGGTGAAGATCCAGCCCCACGAACATGCGGTGCGACACTGCTACCGGTGTGGTACGGTGGTGG
Source organism: Gemmatimonadaceae bacterium (assembly GCA_036565945.1). Taxonomy (GTDB): domain Bacteria; phylum Gemmatimonadota; class Gemmatimonadetes; order Gemmatimonadales; family Gemmatimonadaceae; genus JADGGM01. The sequence goes on along the minus strand of DATCXG010000245.1, from coordinate 2,556 downwards.
AACCGCGCCTCTCCGATCAGTGGTTCGTCAAGATGGCGCCGCTCGCGGAGCCGGCGTTGGCGGCGGTGCGCGACGGGACGGTGAGGATAATGCCCGAGCGTTGGGAGGGCGTCTACGTCCACTGGATGGAGAACATCCGCGACTGGAACATCTCCCGGCAGCTCTGGTGGGGACACCGCATTCCAGTCTGGTACTGCGATGCTTGCGGTGGCAAACCAGTCGCGAGCCGCGAGGATCTCACTTCATGCCCCACCTGCGGCGGGCCGGTGCGCCAGGATGAGGACGTGCTCGACACCTGGTTCTCGAGCTGGCTCTGGCCGCTCTCGACTCTGGGCTGGCCGAACACGAAATCGGCAGACCTGAAGGCGTTCTACCCGACTGACATGCTCGTGACGGCACCTGAGATACTGTTCTTCTGGGTGGCACGCATGATCATGTCGGGGTATTACTTCGCCCACCGGGCACCGTTCCACACGGTCCTCCTCCATGGCACGGTGCGCGACACCGACCATCGCAAGATGTCGAAGTCGCTCGGCAATGGTATCGATCCCATCGATGTGGTGCGGCTCTACGGCGCCGACGCGCTCCGCTACACTGTGATCTCCGGCATGGGGCTGGGGACCGACGTCGTACTCGATCCCGCCAACCTCGAGCAGTCGTTCGCCCCCGGCCGCAACTTCGCGACGAAGCTCTGGAACATCGGCCGCTTCCTGCTTTCCAATGTCGGCGATGAGCGAGTGGCGGAGCTTGGAGACATCCCCGCCGATCGGCTCACGCGCGCCGACTGGTGGATTCTCGGACGACTCGACGTGGCGATCTCGGAGTGCGACGCCGCGTTCGGCAGCGCGAGGCCCACGGATGGCGCGCGCTGGACGGCCGATGAGCTTCGCGCCGGGCTGCGCCTCAATGACTACGCCGAGTCGGCTCGCCGATTCGTGTGGAACGAGCTGGCCGACTGGTACGTGGAGAGCACCAAATCTCGCATGACGAGCGACGATCGAGACGTGGCGCGTGCGGTACTGGTACACGTCTTCGACTACGCGCTCCGCCTGCTCCACCCGGTGGTCCCTTTCATCACCGAGACGCTCTGGCAACGCCTGCCCTCCGGCGGCGATAGAGAAGCTGGAGCACTGCTGGCGCGCGCGCGCTGGCCGCGGCCACGCAGGTCCGACTCGGCGCTCAGCGATGGCGCGGCGAGAGCCGAGGAGTTCGAGCTGGTCCGCGAGGCGGTGGTCGCCATCCGGCAGGCGCGAGCGGAGTACGATGTTCCCATGGGGAAGGTGGTGGACGCGGTGATCGGCGGCACCGGTGCCGCGGCTCGGCGCGTGTTCTCCGAGGAACGCGCCATCATCGGCCAGCTCTCGCGCTCGCGGGTAGAATCGCGCGAGGATGCTCCCACGGACGGAGTGGCGGCCGCCCACGCGCTGCTGAGTGATGGCTCACACATCACCGTCCCCCTGGCCGGGGTAGTGGATCTGGAGAGAGAGTGCGCCCGCCTGAGTGGTGACCTGGAGCGACTCGAGAAGCAGTTGGTGGGACTGGCGCAACGCCTCGGCAACGAGAAGTTCACCACCCGTGCGAAGCCCGAGGTCGTGGAGGCGGAGCGGCGCAAGTACGAAGAGTGGAGCGCGCGACGCGAGCAACTCAGGGGCAGAGTGAAGGCACTGTGCGGCGCCTGATCGCGGCGCTCGCCCTTGTGCTGGCCGGTTGCGCGCAACCCGGCTTCCCGCCGGGCGGGCCAGAAGAGAAAGTGCCGCCCAAGCTCCTCGCGATAGAGCCGGAGAGCGGCGCCGTGAACGTACGCTTGGATGAAGTGAACCTGCAGTTCGACGAAGTGCTGAACGAGCAGCCCTCCGGCGGAGGATCCGAGCTCAGCGACCTCGTGATCATCTCGCCGCGCCTGGGCGAACCCCGGGTAGGCTGGCACAGAAAGAGACTCACCATTCGCGGCCAGCGTGACTGGAAACCCAATACAGCGTACACCGTCACGCTGCTCCCGGGTGTGGGCGACCTGCGGGGCAACGTGCGCCAGGAGCCAACTATCACGGTGTTCTCTACAGGCGCCGTAATTCCCGACGGCGACGTGGGCGGCATCGCTTTCGACTGGCTCGCGGGCGGGCCGCTCGCGCAGGCGGTGGTGGAGGCCATCTCCGTGTCGGATACCACCACTGTGTACGTGGCCCGTGCCGACTCGGCGGGTCGCTTCTCCATCGCGCACATGCCCGCCGGCGCCTACACGGTGCGGACCTTCGGCGACGCGAACAACGATCGCCTGCTCGACCCGCGCGAGATCTGGGACACCGTGGGAGTAGTACTGCGTGACACAGCACGAGTGGAACTGCTGGCGTTCATCCACGACACCATCGGTCCGCGTATCCAGCAGGCTCGCGCAGTGGATTCCGTCACCCTCCGGGTCCGGTTCGACAAGCCCCTCGACCCCGCACTGCGAATCGATACGAGCCTCTTCACGCTCAGGCGCGCCGATTCGACGATAGTGCCCATCCGGCTGGCGGAGTCCGGCCCCGCATGGGACAGCACCCATGCCGGCGAGGCGCG
>DATCXG010000243.1:0-7239 GCA_036565945.1 Gemmatimonadaceae bacterium | reverse complement strand
CCAGCCGAGTGATGGGAGCCACGAGTAGTGAACCACGAGCAGGAACCACGAGTGACGAATCACACGCCCACCACACACTCCCGCACGCTCCCGTTCTCATCCTCAGTGCGCTGCGCAGACTCACAACGCCTTGAGCTCTGGTCGGCGACCGAACAACCAGACGGAGAAGGCCATCAGCACTACCGCGCCTACCGCGATCGCAGCCGGCGCGCCGATCAGATCGGCGATCGTTCCCGATAGCAATGCGCCAATAGGGCCCATCCCGACGAACACAAAAGCATACGCCGCCATTATGCGGCCGCGCATCGCATCGGGCGCTATGGTCTGCAGCAGGCCGTTAGCCAGCGCATTGTTGAGAATCATCGCGAATCCCACCGCCACCAGTAGCAGGGTGGAAAGCCAGAGCGAGCGCGAGAGCGCGAACGCCACGAGGCCAGCCGAGAACGCCACGGTAGAGAACGAGAGCAGACGCCCGCGACGTAGCGTCCTCCCGGCCATCGCCAGCGTCACGGCCCCCATCACCGCTCCGAACCCCACAGCCGCGAGGAGCAGGCCGTAGCCACCAGCGCCGTGATGCAGAGTGTCACGCGCGATAACCGGCATCAGCACGAGATAGGGAATTCCGAAGATCGAGTACACGGCCACGAGACTCATGAGGAGTGCTACTTCCCGAGTTCGGAACATGTAGCGCAGCCCTTCGAGTAGTCCTTCGATCGGAGAGCTCGTCTGCGCGACGCGTACCCAGGGAGGGAGCCGCACCTTGAACAGGCCGACCAGCACCAGCAGGTAACTCAGCGCGTTCAACCCAAAACACCAGGCGAGCCCCCACCTGGCAATCACTACCGCAGCGATGCTCGGGCCGATGATGCGCGCCAGGTTGAAGCCGCTCGAATTCAGCGCTATAGCATCCACCAGATCTTCGCGCCCCACCAGCTCGATCATGAGAGCCTGGCGCGCCGGAATGTCGAACGCGCTGAATGTGCCGCCCAGCAACGAGATCAGCACCAGCCACTCGATGGTGATGTGCCCCGACCACATGAACCACCAGAGCAGCGCCGCTTCCACCAGGAGCAGTGACTGCATGACCTTCACCATCTGCAGCTTGTTGTGGCGGTCGGCCACGACCCCGGCGTAGAGCGTGAGGAGCAGTACTGGAAGCGTGCCAGCCGCCGACACGAACCCCACCATGAAGGGGCTGTTCGAGAGCTGGAGCGCCAGCCACCCGCGTCCCACCGACTGCATCCATGTGCCGATGACGGAGCCCGTCTGCCCGAACCAGAACAGGCGGAAGTTGCGATGCTTGAGGAGGACCTGGACCGGGTTCTTGTAGCGATGGTAGGCGCGGTCGCCCGTCGCCGGCGTCGCGCGCTCGCCTCTTGCAATGGTGTGTTGGCTCACCGTCACCGAACAGCCAGTCGTCTCACGGGTTAGATATAAGCAGAGGGGCCGGGGTAAGATGGCACACGGAGCACCGCCGCGGGACCGGCCCCCCGGAGCACTTGCTCTCACGCGCCCCAATCAGCAAGGTGAGGTATGCGTTTCCACACCTACCAGAAGTTCAGTCCAGAGATGGCCGATGCCATCGACCTGCAGTCCCTGCTCGACAAGCTTGCGAATTTCCTGCTCCAGTCGGGATTCGCCGGTGGTAAGACGGACCATCCCTACTGGGGTGACTCGGGGGAAGACGCTGACCATTCTATCGAGGCGCTGCGAGAGGCGATTCTGAACGCCCTGATGGACAGCGGTCAGTTCACCCCCGAGATGCTCGAGGCCCTGCGCGGAAGCGACGACGACGAAGGCGAGGGTGCATCCAAGCTGGCCAGGCTGCTGGACGAGATTATCGAGCGGATGGTGGCCGAAGGCTACCTCAATCTGGAGACGCCGCCCCAGATGCCTTCTGGCCACCAGGAGGTCGTGGGCCCCGGCGGCCTCGCCCGCGCAGCCGCGCGCGACGTGGAGTTCCAGCTCACGGAGAAGGGCATCGACTTCCTCGGCTTCAAGACGCTGCGCGACCTGCTAGGCTCTCTGGGCAAGTCCAGCTTCGGCAGCCACGACACACCGTATCTCGCCACGGGCATCGAGGCCGACGGCTCCAGCAAGCCATACGAGTTCGGCGACACGATGAACCTCGACGTCAACGCCACGCTCCAGAACGCACTGATCCGCAACGGCTCGCTCAGCGTGCCTATCGACCTCGACTACGGTGACCTCATGGTGCGCCAGGCAGAGTACCGCTCATCGTGCGCCACGGTCCTCATGCTCGACACGTCGCACTCCATGATCCTCTACGGCGAGGATCGTTTCACCCCGGCCAAGAAGGTCGCACTCGCGCTGACGCACCTCATCCGCACGCAGTTTCCGGGCGATACGCTCCGCGTGGTTCTGTTTCACGATTCCGCCGAGGAGATCCCGCTAGCGCGACTCGCGCACGCCCAGGTGGGGCCTTACCACACCAATACTGCCGAGGGGCTGAAGCTGGCCCGCCGTATTCTGCTGTCGCAGAAGAAGGACATGCGTCAGATAGTCATGATCACCGACGGCAAGCCGAGCGCGCTCACGATGCCCAACGGGATGATTTACAAGAACTCGATGGGTCTCGATGCCATGGTGGCGGCGCAGACCCTGCGCGAGGTGGCCGACTGCCGGCGCGCGGGGATCATGATCAATACCTTCATGCTGGCGCGCGATCGGTCGCTGGTGGAGTTCGTGAAGCGCGTCGCGGCCATCAGTCGCGGAAAGGCTTACTTCACCAACACCATGACGCTCGGCCAGTTCATCCTCATGGATTTCCTAAAGCGGAAGACACGAAGGGTGAACTGACGGGAGGATCACGCCGGGGCGTACACCCGACAGCTAATTCCGTGGAACGTCCCCGCGCCCACGAGAGCCACCGACGGTACGAGGCGTTCCGCGATCTCAGCGGGGAGGACATCCGGTTGCGGCGTTGCGGGATCGAGGCCCCGACCCAACTCGACGAGCCAGCGCACCAGCGAGCCATCGTGAGCCAGCAGCGCAATCGTGCCCGGCCGCGTACCGCGGCAGGCGAAGCGTGCCCGGCCGGGCTCCGCGCCCCAGGCCGCTGCTACCTGCCAGAACGGGTGGCTCTCGTCGAGCAACGTGGCTACCGCTTCACCTCCCACCACCAGGTAGGCATAGCAGAGCCGTCCGAGGAGCCCGGGGCGCCATCGCGCCAGTGATCTTCGCGCCCTACCAGCCGCACCGTAGAATGAGCGCACCACGCCTCGATCCCAGATAAGGCGATACGAGAGCGCATCGTCCGTACGAACCACGAAATCGTAGTCGTTGTAGCTCGAGATCAGATCGAGGACAGCCACATCGTGGAATCCCGCCTCCGCAAACAACGCGCGGTACTCGGCGCGACCATACAGATATGCCCGATACGGCTGGCCCGTACGCGCCCGGCTCAACAGGTTCGCGACCGGGCGTGGCAGCGCAGTCACAAAGTGAAGGCCGGTGTGTGTGTCGGGGAGAGCGAGCAGGCTCTCCAGCGCGTAGCGGTTCTCGATCGCCACCGCCACGAAGCCGTCGCTCGTCGCCACGCGCCGCGTCTCCCGCAACATCGTCCTCTGGAGTGACCGCGGATCGCCCTCGCTGTAGAGCGCCGCCCACTCCAACACCCCGTTCATCGTGACCATGTCGAACGAGCGATCGGGAAAGGGGAGGCGCGCACCATGAGAGCGTACGAAGTGCGCGTTGGGCCACGGCTCCTGCTGGGCCCGCAAAGCCGCATACCTGAGCCGCTCGGGGAGCATCTCCGCGCCCGCCGCAAGAGAGAAGTGGTCAGCCAGACCGAGCGGGATTGTCCCGAAGCCACACCCCACATCCAGCGCCTTCCCGCGGGGATCACACGCGAGAAGCAGGTGCCAGTTGGCCAGGCCCAGATTGTTCAGCCGGGCACCGAAGAAAGGGGCGGCTACCGAAGCATCACGTAGTGCCGCGCGCCAGCCTCGGTCTCGGCTGGCAGCTATGAGTTTCTCCACCTCGTCGACGGGCACGTCGGCCCAGGCGCGAGCAGGAGGCAAGGTCGTTGCCATTCGCGGTAATAAACCGCGCTACACCTGACCTGTCCACCCCTTCAGCCACGAGCGTTGGCCTACTGGACAGGAAATCGAGTTGACCGGCCGCCCGGCCGGGCCTTTGAGCGAGTTACCATACTGTAGAGGTCGCCAAGTGGACTGGCCGTGCGGTCAGGAGCCCTCACTATTATGACATGGCCCCGGCTGAATATTGCACCACTGGTCGCTACATTGACCTTGTTGGGGTCTTTATGTTGCCATCGGGGTAGAGAGCCAGTCAGTCTTTTGACTGAGGCACTACACCTTCTACGGACCTCGAGCACCACCTCCATTCGTCGTTCATCGAACGTGCTCCTCCGTGCCTTTCGCAATAGTCGAGGTGGCGCACTGGAGCGCGGTCTGTCCGTTGTCGTCTCACCGGTATGAGCAGTCAGTGTCATCACCAAGCCCCACCCCTCCCGCCTCCCCCCCTCTGAAGAATGGGAGGCCCAGTGCACGTGGCGAGCGCCGAAATTGGAAGGTCCGCAATATCTTCGCTGTCTCGCAGCGTCGCGGACCGGTCCGCTACTGGCCCTTCGGGCTCGCCCTCGTCGCCGCCGCGGTCATCGCGCTCATCGCCTGGCGCGCCGCCAGGCCGGAGATCATCGCGAATCCCCTCGTCCCATATTCGGACGTGGCCAGTGCGCTAGCATCGCGCGAGATCAGCGATCTGGTCGTACAGGACGGCGGCACCAAGCTCCTCGCCACGCTCAAGGCACCTCGCACCATCGACGGGCGCGAGGTGCGCACGCTCGAAACCCAGGTGCCAGCGCGCGCGGTCTCCCTGAGCGATCTCGAGCGCTGGAGCGCGACGGGTACAGAAGTCCGTGTGGTACAGGGGTCCAGAACCGTCGGGCCAGATACCGTGATCCAACTGATCAGCCTCCTGGCGATCATCGGAATCGTTGGCTTCGTGGTGATCCGGCAGCGAGGCGGGATCCGATCCTCGAAGTTCATGGCCTCTCCCCTGTCACGCCAACTGACTCTGGCCGACGTGGGTGGTGTGCGGGAGGCGCAGGCCGACCTCAGAGACGTCATAACCTACCTCAAGAACCCGACGCGCTATCGCGCCATGGGTGCCAAGTGCCCGCGAGGTGTTCTTCTCGTTGGCCCACCGGGCACCGGCAAAACCCTGCTCGCTCGCGCGGTGGCAGGAGAGGCGGGGTGCGCCGTGCTCGTGGCTGCCGGCTCCGATTTCAACGAGATGTACGTTGGAGTGGGATCACGCCGCGTCCGCCAGCTCGCCAAACAGGCTCGCGATCAGGCACCCTGCATCGTATTCATCGACGAGTTCGATTCCCTCGGCGGCCGACGCGGCCGTCCGAACCGTTCGGGCGAGGAGGAGGTGACGCTCAACCAACTCCTCGTGGAGATGGACGGCATGGGCGCCAACAATGGAGTGGTCTGGATGGCGGCTACAAACCGCGAGGACATGCTCGACCCCGCGGTGCGTCGCCCTGGCCGTTTCGACCGAGTAGTGGAGGTGCCCCTGCCCACGGCGGCCGATCGCCTGGAGATCCTCAAGATCCACGCAGCCAAATCTCCACTTGCCACTGATGTGGATCTCGACCGGCTGGCGAAGCTCACGGTAGGCCACTCGGGCGCCGATCTGGCGAACCTGATCAACGAAGCCGCCATCATCGCCGTCAACAACGACTGCGATTCGATAACGAGCGCACACATCGAGCAGGCGCGCGACAAGATACTGCTCGGGCGAGTGCGCGCGGGTGTCGTGCTGGGCGACGTCGAGCGCCGACTGATCGCGCTGCACGAAGCGGGGCATGCGATCGTCGGGATGATAGCCTGCCCCGAGGACAAGCTCCACAAGGTGACCATAGAGCCGCGCGGCCGTTCTCTCGGTGCGGCGCACTTTGCCCCGGAGTCTGACCGGCACCTTCACCCTCGCCATTACCTCGAGGGCATCATCGCCAAGGCGCTTGGCGGTCGCGCGGCGGAGCTGGTCTTCCTGGGTAGAGATGCGGTCACGACGGGCGCGGGGAGCGATCTGGTACAAGCCACCAGCATCGCGCGCCGCATGGTAGCCGAATTCGGCATGAGCGACGAGGTGGGGCTAGTCAGCGCGGACCCGGCAGCGCAGGGCGGGAGTGTGAGCGGCCAGCTACAGGGCGAGATCGACAAGTCCGTCCGTACCCTGATAGCCGCACAGGCCGAGCGCGCGGAATCGCTGGTCCGCCAACACCGCGCAGCCGTGGAAGCCCTGGCCGATGCCCTGGTCCACCACGAGGTACTCGACGCCGAGGAGGCGTACGAGATCGCCGCTAACAACGGGGTCTCGACTACTGGGTTCAGGGTTCAGGATTCAGGGGGCAGGAACTACAACTGACAGGGATCAGGAAGCAGGGATCAGGTAACTACGGGGTTCAGGGTGCAGGGGGCAGGGTTCAGGAACTGCCTCGGCGTAAAGAGCTCTACGCCACGAGCCCTTTCTGATCCCTGATCCCTGCTTCCTGATCCCGCTGTAGTTCCTGCCCCCTGAACCCCGGAGTCAAAGTTCAGACCCGCGGCGCCAGGGGTAGGTCGAGCACGAAATGGAATCGCGTGCCGCTGGTGGGCGAGGTATCGACGCCCAGCTCGCTCCCCATCGCGACGATCAATTTCCGACAGATGGAGAGTCCGAGTCCGGCGCTCGAGAATGAGTAGTCGCCAGCGGCGCGGCGCCTGCGGAAGGTCTCGAACAGGCAGACCATGACTTCGGGCGGAATGCCGCGCCCGGTGTCCTTGACCGAGAATTCGAGCACCGTTCGCGACTGCTGGCGTGCAGAGATCTCTACCTGACCCTCGGATGTGAATTTGAGAGCGTTGGTGGTGAGGTTGAGCAACACACGATTCAGCGCGCCCGGGTGCCCCACACGGAAATCCGCATCCGGCATGTCGAGCATCACCGCGAGCCCCTTCTCCTCTGCCATTGGTTGCACTATATCGCGCACCGACTGCATGAGGTCGGACACGGAGAATGGTACAGGCTCCACGCTGGCGAGGCGATCGCCTCCTCGCGCCAGCTCGATGACGTCGCTCGCCATCGCGCTCAGGCCGAACGCCGCGCTGTAGATGAGCCCGAGCTGCCGCTCCTGGACGCTGTTCACACTACCGCTCTGCGCCTTGCGGAGCGTCTCGGCGAGGAAGAGTATCGAGGCGAGCGGCG
>DATCXG010000239.1:0-3566 GCA_036565945.1 Gemmatimonadaceae bacterium | reverse complement strand
GCGCCCCCGGCGCCGCCCCAGCCCCAGCCCCCGGCGCCTACCGCGAGTGAGGGCCAGCCCGTGTCCCGCCGTGGATTCCTACGCACTGGCATCGGCGGCACCGGGCTCCTGGGGGCCGCTGCCCTCGGACTTTCCCCCTTCCACGGCGCGCGAGGGTCGCAGTCGCTGCCCGAGGACGAATACGGCAGCCCGCGGGACGGGCCGCACGATGGCGCAATGCACCCGATGCCCACGGTGGTGGGCGAGGTCGACCACGCCAGGAACGGATTTCACCCGACGAGCATCCTCACGGACTTCGACACCGGCATCGTGAGCACCCTACCCAACGGGCAGACACTCCACGAGTACACGTTCATCGCGCAGCACAAGAACATCGAGATCGTGCCGGGCCTGGAGTTCATGGCCTGGACGTACAACGGACGCGTCCCAGGGCCGACCATCCGCGTACGGGAGGGCGACCGGGTGCGCGTCAGGCACATCAACGCGAGCGATCACCCGCACAGCATCCACTTCCACGGCGTCCACCCTGGCAGCGTGGACGGAGTGTTCGATCAGCGGTCGGGCGTCGTGGCGCCGGGCGGGGAGTTCACCTACGAGTTCGACGCCGAACCGTTCGGGCTCCACCTGTATCACTGCCACACCGCGCCGCTGGCCAAGCACATCGCCAAGGGACTCTACGGCGCGTTCATCATCGACCCAGCAGCGGGCCGGCCGCCGGCCGACCACGAGTTCGTCATGGTCATGAGCGGCTACGACGTGGACTTCGACGGAAAGAACGAGTTCTATGTGGTCAACGGCATCCCGTTCCACTTCGACCATGGCAAGCACCCGATCCGACTCAAGGTGGGAGAGTTGGTGCGCATCTACCTGGTGAACGCGCTGGAGTACGATCCGATCAACTCGTTCCACCTGCACGCGAACTTCTTCCACTACTATCCGACCGGCACCAGCCTGACGCCGAGCGAGTTCACCGACACCATCGCGCAGATGCAGGGCCAGCGCGGCATACTGGAGTTCCGGTACAGGCACCCGGGGCGATACATGTTCCACGCGCACAAGACGGAGTTCGCGGAGTTGGGCTGGACCGGCATCTTCGAGGTAGAGGCGTGACCATGGCCACGACCGCCAGCACGCCTACCCCCACTCGGCAATCCGGGCTTCCCACGCTCGTGCTCGTACTGACGCCGCTGGTACTCCTCGCCGGCGTGATAGCGCTCTTCGTGTTCACCCGGGGAGCCGGTCTGAACGTGACGCCCGCCGCGCCGATCGAGACCGTTCAGTTCGGACGCACCATACTGCGGCCCGGCCTGATCGAGTTGCATCTACGTAACACGAGCCCTGAAGCGATCACCCTGTCGCAGATCAACATCAACGAGGCGACCTGGCCGTACACCGTTTCACCCGGCCGCGAGATCCCGCGGCTGGGCAGTGCCGTCGTGGCGCTCCGCTACCCCTGGGTCCATGGGGAGGCGTATGAGATCTCGATACTGTCGGGCAACTCGATCCAGTTCACCACATCCATCCCCGTTGCGGCGACAACCCCTGGTGCATCGGCGCGTACACTCTGGAGCTTCACCCTCATCGGTGTCTACGTCGGAATCATCCCGGTCATCCTGGGGATGTTCTGGCTGCCGGTACTCCGGCGGCTCGGCCAGCGCGCGATGCTGTTTCTGATGGCGGCCACGGTGGGGCTGCTTCTGTTTCTTGGGATCGACGCTGCATCCGAAGCGTTGGAGCTGGCTGGCGATCTGAGTGGCGCCTTCCAGGGCGTGGGGATCTTCGGCATTGGTGTCGCCGGCACCTGGCTTCTGCTCGATGGCATCAGCCGCCGCCAGCAGGACCTCGGACGGAACGAGGCCGGGCAGCGGATGTCTCTCGCTACGGTGATCGCGGTGGGGATCGGCCTCCACAATCTGGGCGAGGGGCTGGCCATCGGCGCCGCCTACGCGGTGGGCGCGGCGGCGCTGGGCACGTTCCTGGTGGTCGGCTTCATCATTCAGAACGTCACCGAAGGACTCGGGATCGTGATGCCGATCGCCCGGGACAAGCCAACGATCCGGTCGCTGGCGCTCCTCGGACTGATCGGCGGCGGGCCGGCGATCGTAGGCGCGTGGGTGGGCGGCCTGGTGAGCTCGCAGCCACTCTCGGTTCTCTTCCTGGCAATCGGCACCGGCGCGGTCTTGCAGGTCGCCTACGAGATCGGACGGAAGATGGTGTGGAAGGACGCCGCGACACGTCGGATGCCGCTCACGGCCGCCGGGGGCGTCCTCGCCGGCATGCTGGTGCTCTACGTCACCGGGGTGGTGATCAAGTGATGCGCGCGAGCTCGATAGCGAACTATCAAGCTGCCCGGACCGATGGTGGAGGAGGGAGCTCCGACAGGGACCGCGTCTACAGCCGCACTCGGCGAAGGAGCTGGGCATTGATCGCCACGATGATCGTGCTCAGCGACATCAGCACGGCACCAACAGCCGGCGAGAGGACGACTCCCCACGGCGCCAGCACGCCGGCCGCGAGGGGAATGGCGATGATGTTGTAGCCCGCAGCCCACCAGAGATTCTGCACCATCTTCCGGTAGCTTGCGCGCGAGAGCTCGATTATCCGCGGCACATCGCGTGGATCGCTCCGCACGAGCACGATGTCTCCCGCCTCCACGGCGACATCGGTCCCGGCACCAATCGCCACACCCACGTCCGCGGTCACCAGTGCCGGCGCGTCATTCACGCCGTCACCCACCATCGCCACGCGCTGGCCCTGCCGCTGCAACCTCTCGATATTGGCCGCCTTGTCCTCCGGTAGCACCTGGGCGAGTACGGTATCGATGCCGAGGTCGCGCGCAACCGAATACGCCACACTGTTCGCATCGCCGGTCATCATCACCACTTCCAGCCCCGCATCGTGCAACCGCTGCACCGCCTCGGCCGATTCCGGGCGCACCGCATCGGCGACGGCGAACGCCGCGATGGTGGAACTCCCTTCGACCAGGTATACCACACCCTGTCCGCGGTCGGCCGCGTCGTCGATGAATCGCTGGAGCTCCGGCGATGGCGTCACGTCGATGCTCGCCAGCAGGTTGGGGCCGCCCACCGTGAGATGCCTACCGTCTACAGCGGCGCGCGCACCGCGCCCCGGAATCGCCTGGAACTCCTCCGCTGCCGGCACCGCCAGCCCACGCTCTGCCGCGCTCTTCACGATGGCCCGCGCAACTGGGTGCTCGGCGTCGCGCTCCACGGCGGCCGCGAGCCGCAGCGCTTCATCCTCTGATAGATCGCTTGCCGCATGCACCGCTACCACGCGGTGCTCACCCAGCGTGAGGGTGCCCGTCTTATCGAACACCACAGTCGTGAGGTTGCGCGCCTCCTCCAATCCGCGCCGGTCGCGCACGAGGAGCCCCGAGCGGGCGCCGAGCGTCGTCGAGATCGCAAGCACGAGTGGCACCGCGAGTCCGAGCGCGTGCGGGCATGCGATTACGAGCACGGTGACGAGTCGCTCGATGGCCGTGGACGCGCCGGCGCCCAGTGCGAGCCACGCGACGAACGTCGCCGCACCGGCGCCCAGCGCTACCC
>DATCXG010000216.1:0-6892 GCA_036565945.1 Gemmatimonadaceae bacterium | reverse complement strand
TCGGTGAGCAGAGTATCACGCCGATCGATCTGGTAGCCGTGAATCTCTATCCATTCCGCGAGACCGCGGCCAGACCCGGGGTCGCGCCGGAGGAGGTGATAGAGAACATCGATATCGGCGGCCCGTCCATGCTCCGCTCGGCCTCCAAGAACTACGACTCCGTGTACGTGATCGTCGACCCGGCAGACTACAGTCGCGTGCTCGAGTCACTGAGGGCGAAGGACGACAACCGTGATCTTCGTCGACTTCTCGCGGAGAAAGCGTTCGCCCACACGGCCTCATACGACGCAGCGATCACCACGTGGTTCGCCGGGGGCCGCAAGGAGTTCTTCCCCGACCGGCTCACGCTCTCGCTGGGGATGAAGCAGCGTCTGCGCTACGGAGAGAACCCCGATCAGCGCGCGGCGTTCTATGCGGAGCAGCCGGATGCCGGCCTCGCGGGGCTGCACCAGCGCGGCGGAAAGGAGTTGAGCTTCAACAACCTGTTCGACCTCGAAGGGGCACTGAATGCCACGGATGCTTTTGGCGATCAGACTTGCTGCGCGATAATCAAGCACACCTCGCCATGCGGGTTGGCCGTGGGCAACAGCGCGCTCGAGGCCTATCAGAAAGCACTCGCCTGCGACCCGATGTCGGCATTCGGCTCCGTGATCTCGATCAACGTCCCCGTGGACGAAGCAGCGGCCGAGGCGATCTCGAGTCTCTTCGTGGAGTGCTTGGTGGCGCCGGAGTTCTCACCGGCGGCAGTGGAGATCCTCGGTCGGAAGAAGAACCTGCGCGTGCTGGAAGGAAGAGCGCACTGGCCGAGCGGCTCATTCGACATGAAGCGCGTGCGGGGCGGCTTGCTGGTGGAGGAGAGGAGCCGCGTGGACGGAGCCGACGAGCACTGGCAGGTGGTCACCGATCGCGCACCCACAGATGAAGAAACGTCGAGCCTCCACTTCGCCTGGCGAGCTGTGGCGAGCGTGAAGTCGAACGCCATAGTTCTCGTCCGCGGTGGAGCGACCATCGGCATCGGCGCCGGCCAGATGTCGCGCGTGGACGCGTCGTTCCTCGCCGTGCACAAGGCCAGAGGCGCCGGCCACGAGACTGCCGGTTCCGTGCTGGGCTCCGATGCCTTCTTCCCCTTCCGCGATGGCGTGGACCACGCGGCGGAAGCCGGCGTCACCGCCATCGTCCAACCCGGCGGCTCCGTTCGTGACGAAGAAGTGATCGCCGCCGCGAACGAGAGAGGCATCGCGATGGTATTCACCGGGAAGAGGTTGTTCCGGCATTAAGAGGGACCTCCCTTCCCCGCTCCCCGGCCGTCGCGCATCTTTGGTCTCTTATGCCCCAAGACAACAGTAGCGAACTCGACTATCGCCCGTCGTACCTCGCGGCGGCCATCACCGCTGCCGCGGTGTTAGTGCTCTACCTCGTCACACTGTCGCCATCCACCGCGATGTGGGACACGAGCGAGTACATCGCGGCGGCGTACGTCGTCGGACTCCCCCATCCTCCGGGCAATCCGCTCTTCGTCCTCCTGGGCCGGTTCTTCGCGATCCTGCCGCTGGGAGATCTGAGCGTGGCCGTGAAGGTCAACATCCTCGCGGCGCTCACCAGTGCGGTGGCTGCCGGGATGTGGTTCCTGGTGGCCGAGCGCGTGCTCGTATCGTGGCTGCCCGAGCGGTGGCAGAGGATCGTGGGAGCAGTGGTGGCCACCATCATCGGAGCCACCGCATTCACGGTATGGAACCAGTCGGTCGTGAACGAGAAGGTCTACACCGTCTCGCTCATGGGATTGGCGATCATCTCGTGGCTCACCGTTCGGTGGTCGGACGACCCGGAGGGACCTGGCGCGGACCGCACGCTGATCCTCATCGCGTATCTCCTCGGGCTGGGCAACGCGAACCACATGATGGGGCTCCTGGCCTTGCCGGCGGTGATCGTGGCGGTGCTCGTGCGACGCCCCGACACGCTGCTACGCTGGAAGCTGATTCTCGCACTCATCGGTGTTTTCCTGCTCGGCAATACACCGTTCCTCACCCAGCCTATCCGCGCCGCGCACTTCCCGGCGATCAACGAAGGCGAGCCCACCACGTGGAGTGCCTTCTGGTACAACTTCAACCGCGGACAATACGGTAAGCCCTCGGTATTCGATCGGCAGGTACCGTTCGTGGGGCAGCTCGGGATGTACTGGATGTATTTCAGCTGGCAGTGGTTCCGCGACATGGCGCTGGAGTGGCCACGCCTGCAGTCCCTCCTGGCCGCGACGTTCATGGTTCTCGGTCTCTTCGGCGGGTGGGTGCACTACAAGCGAGATCGGAGGTCGTTCTGGTACTTCGGGACCTTCATGCTCACCCTCACGCTGCTACTGATCTACTACCTGAACTTCAAGTACGGTCACAGCCAGTGCCTGGCGATGGGGAGCGCGCCCGGCGTCCCGTGCGAGGTCCGCGACCGCGACTACTTCTTCATGGTCAGCTTCTCGGCGTGGGGTGTGTGGGCCGGACTGGGGCTCGTGTACATCTGGGAATCCATCGCGACGATGTTCGGCACGCACAGCGTGAAGCTCGGCAGGGAATACCGCCAGCTGCCGACGCGCCGGAGCTGGCTGTTTGCCGCGCCGGTGTTGGCGCTCGCGCTCATTCCGCTCTTCGCGAACTGGACAGCTGCCTCGCGCGCTGGACAGACCGTCACCCGCGATTTCGCGCACGACCTTCTCAACTCGGTGGAGCCGTACGGCATTCTCGTCACAGTGGGCGACAACGACACCTTCCCACTCTGGTATGCTCAGGAGGTCGAAGGCATCCGGAAGGATGTGGTGGTGGCGAATACGTCGCTGCTCAACACCGACTGGTACGTACGTCAGTTGATACGGCGACCAGTGTACGAGTACGACGCGGCGAAGGGCCCCGCGATCTACCGCGGTAAGGAGTGGAAGAAGCCCACCAGCTCTCCCCTCCACATGTCGCTGGAAGAGGCAGACGCCATCCCGCCAACGCTGGATATCCGCCAGCCCCAGCTCTTCAAGAAGGGCTCGCTCGAGGCAACCGTGCAGCCGCAGATGCTCGTGAAGGCCGATATTGTCGTGCTCAGGATGATCCACGACGCCTTCCCGGAGCGCGCGATGTACTTCAGCCGCACCGCGGGGAACTATCCACAGGCGCTGGGACTGGGCCCCTACATCCTGAGCCAGGGTCTGGCGCGCAAGCTCCTGCCGGAGACACCAGTCGCCGGGCGCGACACCATGCTCGTCCCAGGCGAAGGATTCCTCGATGTGAAGCGCACCCAGTGGCTCTGGGACAACGACTTCGAGGCCCCGGCATCGCTCGCGCGGCGCAAGGGCTGGGTAGACCGCGCATCGGTGGGCATCCCATATCTGTACATCGCCACCGCTGCCACCCTGGCGGAGGCGGAGCAACGACTGGGCAATACCGACGCGGCCGCGAAGCACATCGAGGATGCCAGGGCGGTGGCCCGAGCCACCGGACTGCAGGACCTGTTCGCGCCTCCGCAGGCAGAGCCGCAGCCGACGGTCCCGCTGAGCGGGGAGAGTGGTGCAGTACCCTTGGGGGAGTCGGGAGCGACACAGCGGCCGTGACACCATATCAGTCTTGCCACCGGTAGTCGCTACCGGTGGCAAGACTGGTTTCAGCCGAGTAGTGCCGCGGTGATGGTGCGCTGGGAATCTCTGCTTCGGCAGCGCACCAACTCACTGGCCCATGTATCGGCAACGAGGAAATCAGAGAAATCGTAGATCGCGAGACGCTGCGCGGTTGCAATCCAACCCGCGTCGGGTGATCTTTAGCGGATACGGAGGGCTAGACCTAATTGGTAAGGCAGCGGTCTTGAAAACCGCCGAGCGCAAGCTCATACAGGTTCGAATCCTGTGCCCTCCGCCTAGACTAGGAGTGGTGGCCGAGAGGCTGAAGGCGACGGTTTGCTAAACCGTTATAGGGTCTTATAGCCCTATCGAGGGTTCGAATCCCTCCCACTCCGTGAGCAGGTCCGCCCGACAGACGGCGGGCCTGTTCTTGCTTTGGCCTCTGGCATCCCGAGATGAGCGACAACGACACCCAGTCACCCAACGTCACACCGCGCGTACGCTTCGCGCCATCGCCTACCGGCTTCCTCCACGTCGGTGGGGCGCGTACAGCGCTCTTCAACTGGCTCTACGCTCGCAAGCACGGCGGAAAGTTTCTCCTCCGCATCGAGGACACCGACCGGGCCAGGAGTACCGACGAGAGCACCCGCGCCATCTTCGAAGGACTCGAATGGCTCGGCCTCGATTGGGACGAGGAGGTAGTGTATCAGTCGAACGGATTGGAGCGGCACCGGCGGGACGCTCAGTATCTGCTCGACCACGGTAGCGCGTACCGCTGTTTCTGCACGACCGCGGAGTTGCAGGAAGAGCGCGCGGCCGCGGACGCGCGAAAGGAGAGCTTCAAGTACGACCGCCGCTGCGACCGGCTCCCCGCCGAGGAAGTGGAGCGCCGCGTGGCGGCCGGGATGCCGTTCGCTGTGCGTTTCCGCGTGCCGGAGGGCACCACGGAGTGGGACGACCTGGTGCACGAGCGGATCGCCTTTCCCAACAAGGACATCGAGGATTTCGTGGTGCTGCGCTCCGACGGAACGCCAATCTACAACATGGCTGTCGTGTCGGATGATGTGGAAATGCGCATCACGCTCGTGATGCGTGGCGACGACCACATCTCCAATACACCCAAGCAGATCCTCCTCTATCACGCACTGGGTCACGAACCGCCGAGGTTCGCGCACGTGCCCATGATCCACGGGCTCGATGGGAAGAAACTGAGCAAGCGGCACGGCGCCACGGCAGTTGCCGACTACCAGAACCAGGGAATCCTCCCCAGCGCCATGGTGAACTTCCTCGCGCTCCTTGGCTGGTCGCCGGGTGAGGATCGCGAGGTGATGACGCTCGCCGAGATGGTGGAGTTGTTCTCCGCCGACGGGTTGCAGAAGAAGGCCGCCATCTTCGATCCCAAGAAGCTCGAGTGGATGAACGGCCAGCACCTGAGCCTCATCAGCGCCGCTGTCCTGGAGCCGATCGTGACTCCAGAGCTGGTCGCCCGGGGGCTCGCCACCGCGGAGGAGCTCGGCCAGCGGAGCGAGTGGTATCTGGCACTCATAGATCTGCTCAAGGTGCGCTCACGCACGGTGCACGATATCGTTCGTCAGGCAGTCCCGTACTTCCCCGGCACGATCGAGTTCGACCCGGATGCCGTGGCGCGGCAGTGGAAGGATCGGGGTGCAGCGGTCGAGATACTATCTGCGATCCGGCAGCGTCTGGATGCCTTGGCGCAGTGGGAGGCGCAGGCCATGGAGGAGGCGCTCCGGTCGCTCGCCGAAGAGCGTAAGATGGCCGCGGGCAAGATCTTTCAGCCCCTGCGAGTGGCGCTCACCGGCGTTACCGTGAGCCCCGGCATCTTCGACGTCCTCCGTACGGCGGGACGGGAGCTGGCGCTCAGGCGGCTGGACGATGCGATCGGCTTTCTGAGGAACGCCCCCGGCGGCAGTTGACCATTAGCATGTTCTAATGATATTATGGCCCGAACGTAATACCGGGAGTCCAGGACGAACGTCGGATTCCCGGTTTCTTTCTATCTACGAGGGGCCATGCCCGTGCCGCTGACGGACATCGAGCGAAAGATCTACCACTATCTACTCGATTTTCTTACAGAGAATACGTACCAACCGAGCGTGCGCGATATCGGCGCGAAATTTCAGATCAGGTCCACCAAGACGGTCTCGGAGTTACTGCAGTCTCTGGCGAACAAGGGTTACATCGAGCGCGACCCGTCGCGTTCGCGCGGCGTGAGACTGCTTGGCTACGAGGGGACCTCTCGCACGCGGCCCGTGCCTTACTATCTGCGTCTCGGCGCGGGTGAGCCGGCGCTCCTCGCCGAGAACCGCGCTGGGTTCATCACCATGGACCGTCGCTTTGTACCGAGCGAGACCACGTTCATCCTCAAGGCATCGAGCAATAGCATGGCCGGGCGGGGGATCCTCGATGGTGATTACCTGATGGTCAATCCCGGCGCCACTCCTCGCGATGGCGATATGGTCGTCGTGCGCGTTGACGAGGCCGCCACAGTCAAGACTGTCTCCCACCACGGGGATCGGGTGGTGCTCGGGTCGGCGGACGCCGCTGGCGAGGAGGTAACCATCAAAGCTGGTGCCGACTCCGGCCTCCTGGGCGTGGTGTGTGGCGTGTTCCGGCCCTTCCAGGAATCGGAGCCCAGCGGCGGCAACACCAGACTGGATTCTGAGGCTACGGCTCTGAGCAACTGAGGGTCGTGAATGGGAACGGAGTTGCGCTTCGTTCCGCGTGGCGCTCTCCGCTGGCCTACGGGCGCCCCTCGCTAGCCAACTGCTTGCGCTTCTGCTCGGCCTCGTGCTCGCGCTCCTTGCGCTCGCGGATACGCTTCACGGCTTCGCGAAACTCGTCCTCATTCATCGCCCGCTGCGCCTGCTCCATGATCTCGTTGTGCTGGAAGTTCAGGGCGCGCTCCTGCTTGTTCTTGATCGGGTTGCTGCCGCTGTTCAGCGGCAGGAGGGCGAGGATCGCCGTGGGAATGGAGTGATCGCCGATGTAGATCTTCCGCGAATCCATCCCCCATTTCTTACCGTTCCTCTCGAACGTCCAGTCGCCTGGCTTCCGACCGGCAGCGTCAGCGACGGCGGCCATGGAGTCCTGGTGCACTCTCAGGCTGGAGACGAGCGCGCTATCGAGCCGCTCCGACGGCGACCTGGGCGGGGACGTCGCTGGCGCCGGCGGCACCCAGACTCTGGGATCGGAGAACGAGGGCGTGATTCCCTCGCGGAGCCCGCCTTGCCCTACCACCGGCCCGCGGCCGCCAGCAGGTGCCTGAGAGGGCTGGGCCGCCGG